>JAIOXV010000188.1 GCA_021741465.1 Paracoccaceae bacterium | reverse complement strand
CGTCAATCTGGTCATAGGCGCGGAATTCACCAAAATACTTGGTGATCGCTGCCGTCAGGGTCGTCTTGCCGTGGTCAACGTGGCCAATCGTGCCAATGTTGACGTGCGGTTTGTTCCGTTCAAACTTTGCCTTTGCCATATCGGGCGCCCTTGCTTCCTCGGGGGCCCGAGATGGGCCCTGTGCTACACGGGCGGGCACTTATCTGCCCGGACGGAAAAAATCAAGGCCTGCCGGGCAAAGCAGTGACCATTCCGATCTTTGCAGACGATGGCAAGGCTTACTCGGTTGCCGTCGCGGCCACGGGCGGCACAACCTCGGGCAGTACCGGGCCAATGACCGGCGCGGGTGGGGTGCTGAAAGATGTCCCGGTGGGGGCCGCCGCTACGGGTTTTGGTGGCAGGCCGAACCATTCGGGGTTCTCCAGAAGCCAGCCTTCAATCGCCTTGGCCGCGTTGTAAGACAGGATATCCATTTGCTGTTGTTTTGAACGCGTCAGGCCCGATCCCACGACAGTTTCGCCGGACATCTTTTCAAAGATGATAAGCTGTTTGCCCTCGACGTTCAGCTTTTGCTGCGCCGCATCGTCCCAGATATTTGCCGTGATGCCCAAGGCCGACTTGGGCTTCAGCACCAAAGGCACGCCGGGGGGGGCCAGCGCATAGGCGTCGATTGAAATGCCAAGGTTATAGAGCTTTGGCCCGTTATAGCGGCCAAACCGGTCCTCGATCGCCTTTTTCAGCGCCTTTTCCCAGTCTTCCGGCGAAGCGTCGCGCGATATGACCACCTTCTGAATCTTGTCTGTGACCACAATGTTCAGACCCAAGGAAAAATCGCCCAAAGGAACTGGCGGTTCGGCAAGATCATTGGTCTGGCAGGCCGCAAGCACAGCAAATAAGGCAAGCGCAGCAAAATGGCGAAAACGGTTCATACGAATCCCTCGCATTCGTTCAAAACGACTTTTCCACCCGTAACCTTGCAGGCAATGCTTCACAAGTCACAGAACGATTGTAGGACAAAGCTGGCAGTCCTTTGCTGATAGTGGAACGGGCAGATGCCCCGCGGCCGCAACCGGCCTTGCCTGCCATCGATTTCCAACCGAGTATCCACCACAGCATATCGCCCACCTCCAAACCAGATCGGAACACCCCATGGAAAGCCCCGAACGCCTTGCCCTGATGATGGGGCTCGACATTCCCGACTTTGATCGCATTGGATATTATGGGGCCGACTATGGCACGATGAAGCCCTATCATCGGATCGGAAGCTTGCTGTTCTTGTCTGGCCATGTGGCGCAGATTGGAACGGAGATCACCCATAAGGGACGGCTTGGCCAGAACCTGACAACCGAGCAAGGCTACCTGGCTGCGCGGCAGACCGGGTTGAATGTGCTGGGCGGCATTCGTCAGGCTGTTGGCAGCCTTGAACGGGTGAAGTCTATCGTGCGGACCTTGAACTTTGTGGTTTGTGCGCCCGATTTTGAAGATGTTCACAAAGTGTCTTCAGGTCTATCAGACCTTTTGGTCGAGGTTTTCGGGCCAGAGCGTGGCCTGGGTGGGCGCGCAACCATTGGCGTGATGGCGCTGGCGGGCGGGGTGTGTTTCGAAACTTGGGCGACTGTCGAGTTGACGGCGGACTGCCCATGATCCGCGCGTTTCAGGCCGACGGGATCGGGCTGAAGCCCCTTGAACCCGGTGCCGGCTCGGCGTTGAAAGACGCGCTGTGGATTGACCTGTTTCAGCCCGACAGCGCCATCACCACCACTTTGTCTTCCTTGGGCCTGGATGTGCCAAGCCTTGAAGACATGGAAGAAATCGAGCTGTCGAACAGACTTTATCATGACGATGGCGTGGATTACCTGACCATCGTGGTTCCCGGCCAAAATGCCGAGGATGAACAGATTTCTGCGCCAGTCACCTTCATGCTGTCAGCCGAACGACTGGTAACCGTCCGCCATCACGCGCCCCGCCCCTTTGTTACCTTCCCCGAGCGCGCACAGAAAACCGGCCTTGGGGTTGCAAGCGCGGACCATGTCTTTGTGGGATTGGTGCAGGAAATCATCGGGCGGCTGGCCGATCACCTTGAAGCGATCGGCCGCGCGTTGGATCAGGTGGCCCGGCTGATCTATCAGCCGCAGGTCCAAAGCCAAGAAGCCCTGCGGGGGGCCCTGGCACAAATCGGCGGCGAAGGAGAACGTCTGGGGCGGGTGCGCCTTGCGTTGCTGACACTGGGCCGCGCACTGAACCATATCGAGCCAGTGATCGCGCGGCGTCCCGGGGCAAAAGACCTTGCGAAGGTTCTCAAGACCGAACTGCGCGACATCGACGCGCTTGACCAACACGCCAATTTTCTGGACAGCCGCCTTGCCTTGGCATCTGACGCCACGCTGGGCACGATCGACCTGTCGCAGAACCAGACCGTCAAGATCGTATCATTGGTGTCTGTTCTGTTCCTGCCCCCGACACTGATTGCCAGCATTTATGGTATGAACTTCGCCTATATGCCGGAACTGGCGCTGCGCTGGTCCTATCCGGCGGCGCTGGGGCTGATGCTGGCTTCGGCTGTCATCAGCTGGGCCGTGTTTCGCTGGAAAGGGTGGCTCTAGCCGCCTAGGACAAGGCCGCCAGAAGATCCATCGCGGTGATCTGGTCGAACTGGACATGGCGCTGCATCAACACCTCGGCCCCTGAAGCGTCACGGGCAACGATCAGCCGGGCAATCTCGCGGTGTTCCTGGGCCGATTGGGCGATTGCCCCGGCATATTGGTAGCGCGCCCGGTAATAGGCCAAAAGCTTGCGCGCGTTGGTCTTTATCATCTCGGTCAGAAAGGCATTGCCCGCCGCAAGGGCCACCGTTTCGTGAAAACGCAGGTTCAGTTGATAATAGCCGTCAGGATCACCATCACCATTTGCAAAGGCATGTGCCTCACATGCCGCAACGGCCGTCTCCAGCCGCTCGGCCCAAGCCCCCGAAAGACGGCGGGCGGCAAGACCTGCTGCCTGACCTTCCAGCTTGGCGTGCACTTCAAGGATCGCAAGAAATTCTTCCAGCGTCGGGCGGAACAGCGTGGCGCCTTTGCGCGGATGACGCCGAATCAAACCGACCGCTTCAAGTTGCAGCAACGCCTCCCGCACCGGCGTGCGCGATACGCCAAATTCGGCCACCAAAGCCGCTTCATCAATCGGATCACCCGGCTTCAATCGGCCAATGTCGATCCATTGCATGATGGTTTCGATGAGGGTTTCTGTTTGGCCGGCCATGGCCAAGAACTTGCGCGAAATCTGCGCCTCGTAAAGGGATAATCGCATCTTCGGGCGCGAACAGGGTCTTTGGCAGAAGGAAAGGCGTCAAAGGGTTCAGACAAAAAAATCTGCAAAGGCCCTTCCTGTAGCCAAAAGAACGCAATTGTGGCCAGATTTGGGAAGAAGAATGACAAAATGTGCGATTTGTTCAAGTAAACACTAGAAATTGTGTTCCATCACGCGTATTCCTGACGTCAATCGGCTTCGAAACAGAGGCCAATAACAATTCGCCGGGCGCAAAGATCCGGTTTTTGAGGCGGAGTAGTAACATGGTAGCAGCGATTAATTTCGCTGTCCGCGATTTTGCGGGCGGTTCCCAACGTGGCGGCGTGGCCGGCGATGGACAAGGCAATTTCATTCAAGTCGGATCTGGTGACAGCGTTTCGCTGAACCTGTCTCGCGCATCGATCATTGGGTATGAACAGCAAGGCACCGACCTTGTGGTCAAGCTGGCCGATGGTCGAAACATCGTCCTGTCGGGGTATTTCAACGAAGCCCCTGGCGATGTGAACCATCTTTACCTTTCCGACAACGGCGCGATCACCGAGGTCATCCTTTCGGAAAGCGGCGATGGTTTGCTCTTTGCGGATTACGGCCCGATGCAGGGCTGGGAAAAATGGAGCCCCCTGGATGATCTGCGCTTCGCGGATGCCGATGGTGTCATCGGGTCTGTTGGCGTGTCTGATGAACCGGCAGGCATGGCCGCATTGGTGCCGGGCTTGCTGGGCGGTGCGGGCGGTCTTGGCGCGGCGGCGGCGGTTGTTGGCGGCGCTGCAGTCATTGGCGGCGGCGGCGGTGGCGGCACAAGCGGTGGCGGTGGCGATGGTGGCACGCGCCGCCCGCCAACTGTTGATGACCAGAATGCCGATCCCCTGACAACCAACACCGACGAACCTTCGATCAGCGTCACCGGCACGGGCGAGCCGGGAGACAGCGTAGAAGTGACCATCGGCGGCGTGACGGAAACCACCGTCATCGGTGAAGATGGCACGTGGTCGGTAACCTATCCGACCGACGGGCTGCCGGGCGACGGAACCCACACCACCGAGGTCGTCGTCACCCAGCCTGACGGCACCCAACATGATCTGACCGGCCCGGCCTTCGTCATCGACATGACGCCACCCGATGTGGAAACCAGCTTTGGCACCACAGCGCAGAATGATGTTGAAAACCTTGAAGAATACGCAAATGGCGTAAGCCTTGGCGGCACCGGTGAAGTGGGGGCCGAAATCTCGGTCGTCATCAACGGCCATACCCAGACCACAACGGTCGGGGCCAATGGCAACTGGGCCGTGACCTTTACCCAAAACCAGATCCCCGGCGGCGACTATCATGAACTGCCGGCTGTGATTACGGCGACAGATCCTTTGGGCAACCAGACCGTTCTGAACCAGGCGATCGCAATTGACACCGTGCCGCACCCGATCCGCGTGACCTCGGTTGCGGGCGACAATCTGGTGAACTTGGCCGAAAAAGATGGCGGCTTTGCTGTTGCCGGCACATCGACCCCCGGCGCCACCTTGACCGTGACCATTGGTGCGGTCGAAAAGACGGTTGTTGTTGGCGACAACGGCAGATGGTCGGTGAACTTCGGCGCACGCAGCGTGCCGAACGATGGTAATGCGATGGTGTCAGTCTCAACCGTCGATGCGGCTGGAAACGCGTCGTCCACCACCTTCCCCTTCCGCGTCGATACCACGGCAACGCTTGGCGTGAACATGGTTGCAGGCGATGATGTGGTGAACGCGCTCGAGAATGGCGGCCGGATCACCGTGACCGGCACGGCCGAACCCGGATCGACCAATGTGATGGTTTCTTGGAACGGCACCACCCTGCCCGCCACTGTTGACCCGACCACGGGCAATTGGCAGGTGAAGTTCCCGGCCAACCTGTTTGGCGACATCCAGTCCACCCAGACGGCCATTTCGGTGACCGCGACAGATTCTGCGGGCAATGGCGCAAGTGCCACACGCAACGTCAGGGTCGATACCCTTGCCGAAGTGGATGTGTCCAACGGCCAGATCGGGGGCGATGACCGGATGACGGCCTCAGAAGCCTCGGGCTTCAATCTGACCGGCACCTCGGATCCGCGCGCCAGTGTTACCGTCACTTTCGAAGGCCAAACGGTCACCGTTCGGGCCGACGCCGACGGAAACTGGACCGCCCCATTCGGCTTTGGCAGTTTTGGCAAGGTTACCCGGGATGGCTTGGTGCAGGTTTCTGCGACGGATGCGGCAGGAAACACCGCAACGACAAGCCACACCATTCACATCGACACCGAAGTCAGGAACTTCCGCCTGACGGCCGTCGATGACCTGAGCAGCCTAGCCCCCGGCGCAGATGCCGTGAACGCAGCCGAAGCCGCGAATGGTGTCACCATTTCTGGCACGGTAGAGCCGGGATCGACGGTTACCGTTCATTGGGGCGGCATGACATTGCCGGCCTCGGCCGTCACCGTCAGCGCCAATGGCGTCTGGACCGCATCGGTGCCCGCTTCGGCGATCCCGGCCGGTCAAACCTCGGTCACAGTCACCGCGTCGGCCCGAGACCAATATGGCAACCTGTCCAGCACGCTGAGCCAAGAAGTTGCGATTGACCGGATTGTCACGCCGCTGACCCGTTCAGGCGGGCAGCTGGGCGGCGACGGTTACATCAACGCAGCTGAAGCGGCGGCGGGGGTTACCCTGACCGGCACGGTTGAACCGAACTCAACCGTCTGGGTCAAGTTGAACGGCGGCCCGGCAATTGAAACCACCGCCACGGCGAACGGCACCTGGACGATCACCGTCCCCAGCACAAGCTTGCCGCATGGCGATGACATTCCGGTCACGGTTCAGGTTTCGGCCCGCGATTGGGTGGGCAACGTTCGCCATCTGGATGCCGAAACTGTGCATGTTGACACCGTAGCCCCATCTGACCCGGTTCGGGTTGGCGATGCGGGCGCTGGAAACCAGCTTTACGGCATCGCAACCGCGATGTCGTCGGATGACTACAGCTATCACACAGTCAACGCGGCTGGCACGGCGACAGAAATCACCCCCGCGGCCGAATACCCCGGCACGGTCGATGTCAACGGTCAGGCCGTGAACGCGCATTGGGCAATGTTCGGGTCAGCCGTGGCCGATGGCACCTATCTGGTCATCAACAATGAAGATGCGGCAGGCAACCAATCCAGCACGCTCTATCTGCGCAACACCACCGGTGAAGTGGTTGTCGATCTGTCACGGGCCGGGCTGCAAAGCTTTGACTTCGGCACGATCGACCTGTCGGCTGCCGATGCCAACCTGACGATCACCGAGGCGCAGGTTCTGTCGCTGACCGGGGCAGACAAGCAACTGACGATCCAGGGCGGTGCCGATGATGTCGTGAACCTTGTTGGTGCCACGCTGGCGACCAGCGGCGCCCCGGCAGGCTTCAAGCTTTATAACCTGGGCAGCGAAGCATCGGTCCTGATCGACGATGATATTACCCACGTCAACGTGACCGGCGTTTAAGCCCAGACCGGAGAGAGGCTCATGCCGATGGACCACATCACAAGGTCCGGTGCAGGGGGAAAACCCCTTGCCCGGCCACTGGCCCCGCTTGCCCTTGTCGCACTGCTTTTGGCAGGCTGCGTCGGCGGCGGCGCAGGTGATGGGGGCATTGCAAGCCGCATGAATCTAAGACCGGCCGACGCTGCGACCAAACCGACCGAGGGCGGTTCCGCCCTGATCGCCGATCTGCAGGCCCGCCGTTCGGTCCTGCCTTTGGGCGGGGCCTATGCCAAAGTGGCCGAGGGTGTGCTTGAGGCCGACGCAGGGGCTGCGGCCGCCGAATTGCGCATCGCACGTTTGCGGTCGCAAGCGCGGTCAAAGAACTGGCTGCCCAAACTGGGCCCGGCCGTCACGCTGACATCGTTGAACGGGCTGGCCGCTGGGATCTTGCTGGAACAAGCTTTGTTTGACCATGGCCGTCGCAAGGCCGAACGCGCCTATGCTGCGGCCGATGTGGAAGTGGCGGCTGTAACGCTTTCGTCCGACATCAATCAGCGCGTCTATGAAGGCCTGTCGCATTACGTCAACGCGGAACGCGCACGCACCCAAGGCGCGGTTTCGGCGCGCGCCAGCGAAAGGCTGGCGGGCTTTGCCGATGTCATGCGCCAACGCGTCGAGGGCGGTATATCGGACCGGTCCGAACAACAGGTCATCAACCAAAAACTGTCGGAAA
The DNA here is from genome assembly GCA_021741465.1 of Paracoccaceae bacterium. Taxonomy (GTDB): domain Bacteria; phylum Pseudomonadota; class Alphaproteobacteria; order Rhodobacterales; family Rhodobacteraceae; genus Tabrizicola_A. The sequence continues at coordinate 3,934 of JAIOXV010000188.1, read as the reverse complement.
TGCAGGCGACCCGTTCGGCCGACCATGAGGCCGAAACTTCGGCTCTGGCGGAACTGGCCGCCATGTCGGCAACCGGGATAGACGGCCTGCACGGGATTGACCGGCTGGATGTTATCGGCAACACCACAGAGCCGCTTTCCCTGGTCATGGCGCGCGGCGACGGTGTGCGCTCGGTGGCAGAAGCCAAGATTGCCCGCGCAGGCATGATGCCCAGCTTGACGGCCAGTGCCGACCTTACCTCTGACGGGCTTGATCCCGGCTTGCGTCTGGGCGGATCTGGCTTGCTGGGAATGGGCACCCAGGAGGAATTCGCAGCCCTTAACGCCACAACTGATATGGTCGACCGCCGCACAGCCGAAGCAGGTGAAACGGCCGAGCGCCGCATCGTCGCGCTCGAGCGACGGATTGCCCAGCTTGAAAGCCAAAACGCCAAGGGCGCCTCGGTCTTGGCCCAAACCGAGGCCAATCTGGAACTCTTTGTGGAGCAATACAAACTTGGCCGTCGCACGCTTTTGGAACTGGTCGGCCAATATGACAGCTATGCGAGACTTGAACGTGATCAGGCCGGACTGCGCTTTGACATCGCGCTGTTGGAACTTGAGATCGCCCGAGATCGCGGGCTTCTTGTGGATGGGGCACGGATGTGACGGAAAAGGTTGTTGCTTTTGACATGAACGCGACGAGCCGGGCCGCCCAAGCCCAGCTTAGCCTGCGCCCTGCCCCAGCTGAACGTGCGGTCAAGCCCCGCCACACCAACCGCGCACTTGCCCGCGCGCAATTGGCCTCAGTCTATGCTGGGTTGGTCGGGCAAGACATCGCCGTTGCTGACATTTTGGAAAACCTGCAACTTGCTGCAGCTTCGGGCACGTTGGGCCTGCATGAAATGGCAACAGCCCTGAAATCCTGCGGTCTTACGGCAAAGGTTGAAAAAGCGCCGCAGCTGCCCACAAGGCACCTGCCTGCGCTGGCGGAAATGACTTCGGGTCAGGTCGTTCTGGTGTTGTCCGAAGACGAAAACGGTGTGCAGATCTATGACACCACCTGCCCGGACATGCGGGCCGAAGTGTCATCTTACGATTTTTCACAAGTCTATGCCGGCCGCATTCTGAGGGCCAAGACGACCATGGCCGATCTGGAAAAACGCCATGCCGTCACCACTGGCGGCGGCCACTGGTTCTGGAGCGAGTTGCAGAACTATCGCCGCCAGATGATGGAAGTGGCGGCAGGAAGCCTTGTCGCAAATCTTTTGGCGGTTTCGGTTTCGCTGTTTTCCATGCAGGTCTATGATCGGGTCATCCCTTACAAGTCAGAACCGACGCTTTGGGTGCTGGCCTGGGGTGCGATGCTGGCCATCGCGCTGGAGGCTGCGCTGAAGCTTGCCCGATCGGGTTTGATGGATGTCACCGGCAAGCGGATCGAGCTGACCGTTCAGTCACGTCTGATGGACAAGCTTTTGGGCATGAAGGCCGGGCCAGGGCAGAAATCCCCGTCGCAGGTCTTTTCGGCCATGCGCGAGTTTTCCTCGGTGCGCGAGTTCTTTACTGCCTCAACCATCGGCACCGTCGCCGATTTGCCCTTTCTTTTGATCTTTCTGGCCCTTGTTGCCTCGATCGGGGGCAGTCTGGTCTGGGTTCTTATCATCGGCGGGACATTGATGGTGCTGCCGGGTTTTCTTTTGCAAAAGAAGATGGTGGCCCTGACAGCCGCCACCCAAGGTGCAAGCCAGAAATCAGCCCGATTGCTGTATGAAGCGATTTTTGAGGCTGAAACCGTCACAACCCAACGGGGCGAAGACCGGGTGAAGCGGATCTGGAACGAGCTTTCCGCCCTTTCGGCCGCCAAATCCGCCGATCAGCGCCATCTTACCGCGATGCTGGGCTATTGGGCCGCCGCCGTGCAGCAGGCGACCTATGTGGTTGCTGTTATCTTCGGGGCCTATCTGGTTTTCGCGGGTGAGTTCACCGTGGGGACAATCATTGCCATTGGCATTCTGACCGGGCGCACCCTTGGTCCCTTGGCGGCGTTGTCTTCAACCCTTGCTAAATGGACAAACGTCAAGGCCGCGCTGGACGGGCTTGAAGCGATTGCAAATTCCAAACAGCACGAAGAGGAAGGCCGCCACTATTTGCGCCGCAACCGACTGCTGGGCATGTACGAACTGCGCAATCTTGAGTTCCGCTATGACGAAACCTCTGCGCCCATCGTGGAAATCAATGCTTTGGCCATTCCACAAGGCCAGCATGTGGCGGTTCTGGGTGCCAACGGGTCTGGCAAATCGACCTTGTTGCGTCTGCTGGCTGGTCTTTACGAACCGGCCAAGGGCCGTATCTTGCTGGATGGCGTGGATATTGACCAACTTCACCCGCGCGACTTGCGCCGTGGCGTCGGCTATCTTGGCCAAGAGGTTCGGCTTTTTGCCGGAACGCTGCGCGACAACCTGAACCTTACCCAGCTTGAACGCGACGACGAACGTCTTTTTGCCGCTCTGGATTTTTCCGGCCTTGGCCCCTTTGTGCGCAACCACCCCCGTGGTTTGGATGTTGAAATCAAGGAAATGGGCGAAGGTCTGTCAGTAGGCCAGCGTCAATCCATCGGCTGGGCGCGGATGTGGCTGCAAGACCCGGCAGTCGCAATTCTTGACGAGCCCACCTCGGCGCTGGATCAGACGTTGGAAAACACCCTCGTCAGCCGCCTTGGCACCTGGCTGCAGGGCCGCACCGCCATTATCGCCACCCACCGCGTTCCCATTCTGCAGCTGACCAGCCGCACGCTGATCTTGCAAAACGGCAAGCTGGCCGTGGATGGGCCGCGTGACCAGGTTCTGGCCCATCTGGCCAAAGCACAGGCAGGAGCCAAGGCATGAGTGTGCTTGACTATGAAGACGAACTTGTCGGCCGCGGTCGCGGACCCAGCCTTGTGATCTGGTCCATTGCTTTGACAGCGGTGCTTTTCATCTTTTGGGCCGCACTGGCGTGGGTTGATGAAATCGTGCGCGCGCCGGGCGAGGTGGTGTCTTCTTCGCGCCCGCAAATCATCCAGAACCTTGAAGGCGGTATTCTGGCCGAGCTGAACGTTGCCGAAGGCGATGTAGTGGAAGAAGGCCAGATTCTGGCCCGGCTTTACGCCACCCAGTTTCAGGCCACCGTGGACGAGCTGGATGACGAAATCGCGGCCCTCGATATTCGCCGTCTGCGACTCGAGGCTGAAATGATGGACGCTGACGATTTCGCCATCCCCGAGGACATCGAGGCGCGGGTTCCGGCCATCGCCGCTTCGGAACGCAGGCTTTTGCAAGCGCGGCTCAGCGAATATCAGGCCCGGGTCTCTGGTGCCGAGGCGGTTGCGGAACAAACTGCGCGCGAGCTGGATCTGGTCGAAAAGATGTACAAGCGCGAAATCGCCCCGCTGATTGAACTGACACGCGCCAAAAAAGCCAATTCCGACGCCCAGAACAAACTGTCCGAAGCGGTGACCAGCACCGAAAAGGAACGCGCGACCGATTATTCCAAAACTCAAGGCGAATTGGCCAGCCTGCGCCAGAAGCGCAAGCTTTCCGAAGACCAGCTTTCTCGCACCACGCTTTTGGCGCCGATGCGCGGTGTGGTGAACAAGCTTTCGGTGACCACGATCGGCGGCGTCGTACGCCCTGGCGAAGAAATATTGCAGATCATCCCCTTGGATGAAGCTCTGTTTGTCGAAGCCAAGGTAAAGCCGCGCGATATCGCCTCGGTTCGCATGGGGCAGGAAGCGACGGTCAAGCTTTCGGCCTATGACTATACGATTTTTGGCAGCTTGTCGGGCAAGGTTACCTTCGTTTCGGCAGACACGTTCAAGGATGAACGATCGCGCAGCGCCGATGGTGACCCCCATTACAAGGTTACATTGGCTGTTGATCGCAGCCGGTTCACCGAACGGCAAAAATCACTGGAAATCC
>JAIOXV010000093.1 GCA_021741465.1 Paracoccaceae bacterium | reverse complement strand
CTTCCCAGGTCATCGGTAGCGAGGTAAACCCCATTCCCTGCTGGGCAGATATGCTACGTGTTAGACGCCGATGCGACCAAACCGCCCACATATCCCTTCAGATATCATCTTTTCAAAGAGCACAGACACAAAAAACAACCGACCGCCAATTTCTTGGCGCGTCCTGCAGCCTTGCATCCAGGTAGTTCTGCCTTCGCTTTCGCTTCGGCCACCGTTTCGAATTTCTGCATTCAGCGTCGTTCGTCTTCGGTGAGGCGGTATTTACGGAGAGCCGCCGGAACCCGCAAGAGGGAAAAACACCTGTCGTCGCATTTTCTTCATTTTTCTGATTTTTACCATGAAATCGGTAGCTTGAAGTAGTTTTCGGCAGGATTTGGGGGCGGTTCTTGCAAGAATCTTTCGCCAGGCTGGCGTGAATCAGCTGGGCGCGGCCCAGTTCGGCCATCCAAGGGTTGACCGCTGCGTAGTTTTGTTTAACTTGTTAAGTGAAATCTGGAGAATCTATGCCATGCCGCATCTAACTGTCGAATACTCGGCCAATCTGGGGGACCTAAGTGACATGGGCGCGCTGTGCGATTCTTTGCATGCGACCATGATCTCATCTGGTCTGTTCGAACTGGGGGCCGTGCGGGTGCGTGCCCGGCCATGTCCCCACTATGCTGTGGCCGATCTTTTGGTGGAGAACAGTTTTGCCGACATGATCTTGCGCATTGGCACCGGCCGTAGCGAAGATGAACGCAAATCCATCGGGGCCGCCCTGATGAAAACTGCCGAGGCGCACTTCGCCCCGCAACTTGCCCGCCCCCATTTCGCACTGACGCTGGAGATACAGGAGATTTCGTCCGCCTTCAGCTGGAGAACCAACGCCATCCATCCGCGCCTGAGGACAAAATGACCAAGCTTGATGAAAACATCGCCCGCGCGACGGGGTTCTTGCAGCGCTTTGCCAAGGATGGGGTGCTGAACCACATCGGCGGAACGCCCGTTCCCGCACTTTCGGGAAAAACATTTGAGACCATCTCTCCCGTCGATCTGAAACCGCTGGCGCAAGTGGCGCGCGGCGATGCTGCCGACATAGATGCCGCCGCCAAGGCAGCCCAAGCCGCCTTTGCTGCCTGGGCCGCCATGTCTGGCGCGGATCGCCGCCGCATCCTGCACCGCATCGCCGATGGAATCGAAGCGCGGGCAGATGAGATTGCAATGGTCGAATGCATGGACACCGGCCAAGCGCTGCGCTTCATGTCCAAGGCGGCCATTCGCGGGGCCGAGAACTTTAGGTTCTTTGCCGACAAGGCGGTTGAGGCACGCGATGGCAAGACCATTCTTGCGCCCGGACAGATCAACATGACATCGCGCGCGCCCATCGGCCCGGTGGGAATCATCACTCCGTGGAACACGCCCTTCATGCTGTCGACATGGAAGATCGCACCGGCTTTGGCCGCCGGATGCACTGTGGTGCACAAACCTGCCGAGTTTTCGCCCCTGTCGGCCCGGCTACTGGTGGAAATCGCCGAAGATGCCGGGCTGCCCAAAGGCGTGTGGAATCTTGTGAACGGGCTGGGAGAAGAGGCAGGGCGCGCGCTTACCGAACATCCTTTGATCCGGGCGATCGGCTTTGTTGGCGAAAGCCGCACGGGCAGCATGATCATGGCCCAAGGTGCGAAAACCCTGAAACGGGTGCATTTTGAGCTTGGTGGCAAAAACCCGGTGATCGTGTTTGACGATGCCGATATTGACCGCGCCGTCGATGCTGCCGTGTTCATGATCTATTCGTTGAACGGCGAGCGCTGCACCTCGTCGTCGCGCCTGTTGGTGCAAAACGATATATATGATGTCTTCACCGCCAAGGTTGCCGCCCGCGCCAAGGCGATAAAGGTGGGCCACCCGCTTGATCCCGAAACTGAGGTTGGGCCTTTGATCCACCCGGTGCACGAAAAGAAGGTGCTGTCCTATTTCGACATTGGCCGCGCCGATGGGGCCACAGTGGCCGCAGGTGGCGAAAAGGCCGAAGGGCCGGGTGGCGGCTGCTATATAAAGCCGACGCTTTTCACCGGGGCGCATAACAAAATGCGCATCGCCCAAGAGGAAATCTTCGGGCCGGTTCTGACCGCCATTTCCTTCAAGGACGAAGCCGAGGCGCTGGCCGTGGCAAATGACGTGCCCTACGGCCTTGCCGCCTATCTTTGGACCCAGGACATCACCCGCGCCTTCCGCTTTTCGGAAGCGGTTCAGGCCGGAATGGTCTGGGTGAATTCCGAAAACAACCGTCACCTGCCCACGCCCTTTGGGGGTTCCAAGGAAAGCGGCATCGGCCGCGATGGCGGGGACTGGTCTTTTGACTTCTATATGGAGACGAAAAACGTCTGCTTCGCCACCACCGCCCATTCCATCCCAAAGCTGGGGAAATAAGCCATGCCCGTTCCACGCCCGAACCTTTACCCCGACTTTAACACTGTCCGTCTGAGCCACGTCGAGTTCACCGTAAAGAACCTTGCCGCCTCGCGCGCGTTCTGGGTTGATACGCTGGGCTTGCAGATTAGCGGCGAAGAGCCCGGCGCGCTGTATTTGCGCGCGATGGAAGAGCGCGGCCACCACTGCATCGTGCTGCGTGAAGGCGCCGAGGCCCGTGCAAATGTGCTGGGTTTCAAAGTCTGGGATGAAGCTGATCTTGACCGCGCCGAGGCTTGGTTCACATCCAAGGGCCGGCCGACAGCGTGGGTTGAGCGCCCCTTCCAAGGGCGCACCCTTTTGACCTCCGACCTTTTCGGTGTGCCCTTGGAGTTTTATGCCAAGATGGACCGCCTGCCGCCGATCCACCAGAAATACGCGCTGTATAAAGGTGTCAAACCGCTGCGGATCGACCATTTCAACACCTTCACCCCGGATGTGGATGCCACTGTCGCGTTTTGGAACGAGATGGGCTTTCGCGTAACGGAATATACCGAGGACGAAGAGTCTGGCCGCCTTTGGGCCGCATGGCTGCACCGCAAGGGCGGCGTGCATGACATGGCCTTTACCAACGGCCTTGGCCCACGGCTGCACCATACCGCCTTTTGGGTGCCCACGCCGCTGAACATCATCGACCTATTGGACCTTATGGCGACAACAGGCTATGTGAAAAACATCGAGCGTGGGCCAGGTCGGCATGGTATTTCCAACGCCTTCTTCCTGTACATCCTTGACCCTGATGGCCACCGGATCGAGATTTACTGTTCAGACTATCAAACCGTAGACCCAGACCTAGAGCCGATCAAATGGGGTCTGAAAGACCCGCAGCGCCAAACCCTTTGGGGCGCGGCGGCACCGCGCAGCTGGTTCGAGCATGGCTCCTTGTTCGAAGGCCTGGAACCCCATGAGGCGGTGCTGAAAGCGCAACCGATCATCGCACCATGAGCCGCTTTGTCAGTTATTCCACGGGTCGGGATGCGGGCTGGGGGCATCTGCAAGGTGACGTCATCACCGATCTTACCGCGCATTTCCACAGCCTGCGCGCAGCCATCGAAGCGGGCGCGCTGATCGAACTGGCCAAAGCTGCCGGGCCGAAGCTGTCGCTGGACCAGGTCAGCCTGACCATTCCGGTGACCAACCCGGAAAAGATCATCTGCGTTGGCGTCAACTATCCTGACCGGAATGCAGAATACAAAGACGGGCAAGACGCCCCGCCGAACATGTCGCTGTTCATTCGGTTTCCACGCAGCTTTACCGGGCATGGCCAACCACTGATCCGCCCCCCGGAATCGCACCAACTAGACTATGAGGGCGAGGTGGTGATCGTGATCGGCAAGGCGGGGCGCCGCATCAGCCAGGCCGCGGCCTATGACCATATCGCCGGCGTTTCACTGGCCAACGAGGGCACCCTGCGCGATTGGGTGCGGCACGCTAAATTCAACGTTACCCAAGGCAAGAACTTTGACGCATCTGGCTCTATCGGCCCATGGCTGGTGCCTTTTACCGACCCCGCACAACTGGACGATATCGCGCTGGAAACCCGCGTGAACGGCGCGTTGCGCCAGCAAGACCGCACTGGGCGCATGCTGTTTTCCTTCCGGCGAATCGTCGAATATGTCTCGACCTTCACCACGCTTGTTCCCGGTGACGTGATTTTGTGCGGCACCCCCACCGGAGCAGGCGCGCGGTTCGATCCGCCGATCTGGCTAAAGCCCTGCGATGTTGTCGAAATTACCGCCGACGGGATCGGAACGCTGCGCAACACCATCGCAGATGAGGTTCTGCCATGACCCCAGATCAAGCCAAGGCCGCAGGCAACAGTCTCTTTGATGCCGAACAAAGCCGCCATCAGCGCGGCCTTTTGTCGGCCGAACATCCTGCCGCCACGATGGACGACGCCTATGCAGTGCAACGCGCCTTCACAGAGCGAAAACTGGCCGAGGGTCGCAAAGTCATCGGCTGGAAGATCGGGCTTACTTCGCGCGCCATGCAGCAGCAATTGAACATCACCACGCCCGATTCGGGTGTCCTTTTCGATGACATGGCTTTCGCCAGTGGCTGCACCATTCCGGCCGGCCGTTTCATCGCGCCGCGAATAGAGGCTGAGATTGCCTTTGTCATGAAGGCCAGGCTGAATGGTGACGTCACCCGCGCGCAGGTGCTTGCCGCGACCGATTACGTGGCCCCCGCGCTTGAGATTCTTGATACCCGCATTGTCCGGGCTGAAGGCGGCAAAACCCGCACCATCATCGACACGATTGCCGACAATGCCGCCAATGCAGGCATTGTCATGGGTGACCATCGCAATGATCCGAACGGCGATCTGCGCTGGGTCGGGGCCATCGTCAAACGCGACGGCGTGGTCGAAGAAACCGGCCTTGGCGCCGGTGTGCTGGATGATCCTGTGACCGGCATTGTCTGGCTGGCCCGTCGTATGGGCCAATATGGGCAGGCGATTGAACCGGGGCAAATCATTCTGGCCGGAAGCTTCATACGTGCTATGGAATGCCCATCCGGTGCCCGAATTGATGCCGATTTCGGCCCCTTTGGCCACCTGACCTGCAATTTCGCCTGAAAGGCCCGCCCATGCCCGCACCCAAGAATGCCTTGAAAGCCGCCCTCGCTGCCAAGACCGTGCAGCATGGCATCTGGATGAACCTTGTAAGCCCGATCGCTGCCGAGGCCATGTCGGGCGCGGGGTTTGACTGGCTGCTGATCGATGGGGAACATGGGCCGAACGACATCCCCACCATTCTGTCCCAGGTTCAGGCGATTGGTACCCGCACCAGCATTGTTGTGCGCCCACCGGTGGGCGAGGTGCGGATGGTCAAGCAACTTCTTGATCTTGGTGTTCAGACCTTGCTGATCCCGATGATCGAAAGCGCAGAACATGCGGCTGAAATGGTTCGCGCCATGCACTACCCGCCCAAGGGCATCCGTGGTGTGGGCGCATCGGTTGCTCGCGCCTCTGACTTTGGCCGGATTGCCGACTATATCGCCACCGCAAATGACCAGACCTGCCTGATCGTCCAGATCGAAAGCCGCGCGGGCCTCGCCGCCTTGCCTCAGATCCTGACGCTTGAGGGCGTCGATGGGGTTTTCATTGGCCCCGCCGATCTGGCAGCCGATATGGGCTACCCCGGCAACGCCGCAGCACCCGAGGTGCAGGCCACCATTGACCAGACGCTGGGCGCGATTGTTGCCTCGGGCAAGTCGGCAGGCATCCTGACTTTTGACGCCGCATCTGCGGCACGCTACCAGGCGATGGGTGTCACATTTCTTGGTGTTGGCGGCGATGTCGCTTTGCTTACCAAGGCGGCGGCTTCGCTTGCACTTGCCCTCAAAGCCGACTGAAACCCCTTGTCGTTGCGGCGATTTGCGGCCCAATAGGCCAAGTGATCGCAAAAGGCCCCGATATGCCCCGCCCCGACGACAGTCTGTTTCACCCGGCCAACTGGTTCCGCGAGGGCCATGGCCCGCGTTACGAACAGCTTTACCGACATATCGTGGCCGCAATTGGCGAAGGAACTCTGGCCCCCGCAGTTCAAATTCCGCCCGAGCGGGATCTGGCGGAACTTGCAGAAGTCTCTCGCGTGACGGTGCGCAAGGCGGTGGCACAACTGGTTGAAGACGGAAGGCTGGAACAACGCCGCGGTGCGGGAACTTTCGTGCGGCTGCCCAAGGCGCGTCAAGAGAACTCTCACTCTACCTTGGTATCTTTCACGGATTACATGCGGCAACGCGGCAAGGTGCCAACCAGCCGCATTCTTTCGGCAGGCCTGCATGCGCCAAAGCCCGATGAACAACAGTCCCTTGGGATCATGGCATCCAGCCGGGTTGCGCGGATCGAACGGTTGCGCAGTGCCGATGGTGTGCCGATGGCCTTGGAGTATTCCTCTTGGCCACCCGATATCCTGCCCGACCCCGAAGCGGTGAAGGGATCGCTTTATGACCACATCCGCGCCCTTGGCCATGTGCCGACCCATGCGGTGCAGCGGGTTTCGGCAGCCAACCTCAAAGTGTCAGAGGCGCAGCTTTTGAATATGGAAGCGGGTCAGGCGGTCTTGAGGATCGACCGCACCGGCTATCTTGCTTCTGGCCGTCCGGTCGAATTCACGCGTGGGCTTTACCGATCAGACATCTACGATTTCATTGCAGAATTGCGGCTGGATGCCAGCCCGACGGACAATCAAGGCTGAACCACCTCAACAAATGCCGCCTGCCCATCGGCAAAGCGCGCTAGAACCAACGGGCCGCGCGGCAGCTGCCATTCGCTGTGTTGGTGCGCATTGCGCGGCCAGATGTGGAACGGCAGAATCGGTACCGTCTTACCGTCAATTGTCAGCTGGCTGATCTCACGGTCGGCGGAAATCTCAAGCCGCAGCGTGGTGTCAGAGGCCGCGCTGGCACCAACGCTGAGCTGTGGGCGCGAGATGCCGACCACCGGCGCAATCGTCGGAACCGCCGCCAAAGGAGGGGTTCGGGGCGGGGCAGCGCGGCAGGGGCCCAGCGCCTCAAGGGCTGATGCAAGAGCCAAAAGCGCGGCATCATCCCAGCCGCGCCCGGCAAATGTCAGACCCGCTGGCATGCCGGTATCGGCCATCTGTCCCATCGGCACGGTAACCGTAGGCACGCCCATGTGACGGATCGCCAGATTGCCGTTGGCAACCCAGGTTCCGTTACGCCATGCAAGATCTGCCGAAACAGGGTTCACATCGGCATCGGCGGGGCCAATATCGGCCACAGCTGGAAAGATAACGGCATCAAGGCCAAGCCTGTCCATCCAGTCTTCAAGGTCAAGCTTGCGGGTTTGCTCCAACCCTGCAAAGCCATTGGCCAGATGCGGAATATCTTTGAAATTTCCCGGCGGATTGGCGCGGGCATGGTCGGGGTAAGACGCGATATCGTCATCAAATCCGGTGTAACGATCCAAAAGCGCCCCATTTGGGCGTGGAAATATCTGCGTCCCATCGACGCCTGAAAGGTGATTTATCGCAGAATCATCGTTATCTTTAAGGAAATCGTCCCAAGAAAAGACAGATAGTTCGATGATTTCATGGCGCAGGTATTCAGCGCTTACCAGCCCCCGGGTCGCGATCTTGGGTGCGCCGGGCCGGTCGCCTTCGTAATTTGAAACCAGCGGGAAATCGACATTGACCACCTCAGCCCCAGCCTGTTCAAGCGCGGATCGTACCGCGGTCCACAAGGCCATCACCGAGGCGCGCGTTTCAATTTTTTGACCCGTGGCACCCCCGATGCCCGGTGCATCCCCCGTCCCTGCAAGCGGGTCGGCATTGATATACATCTTTGGAACGCCAAGCCGCTTGCCTTTCAAGCGCGCGTCCTGCGCCAGAGCAATATAGGACTTTGGCCGATGCTCTGACGCCTTGGGAATTTTTACCCATGGCTGGCTGCGCCACAGATCCCCCCGCGTTTCGGGATCATCAGCCACAATGACATCCAGCACTTCCAACAGATCGGCCATCGTCCTTGTATGCGGCACAACCACATCCATCGTCGGCACAAGGGGCCAGTTTCCCCGAACCGAGATCACACCACGTGACGGGGTATAGGCGCACAGCCCGTTGTTTGCGGCGGGCGCGCGGCCCGAGGACCAGGTTTCCTCGCCCAACCCAAATGCGGCAAAGCTGGCCGCTGTGGCCGTGCCGGACCCGTTCGACGAGCCAGAGGCAAAAGCCGCCGTCAGCCAATCCGCGGAATAGGGGCTTTCTGCCCGACCATAGACACCGCGTTGCATGCCGCCATTGGCCATAGGGGGCATATTGGTAAGCCCGATCAGCACCGCGCCTGCCTGTCGCAATCGGGCAATGGCGAAGGCATCTTCATTGGCGACGAGGCCAGCAAAGGCGGGCGATCCGGCGGCCACGGTCAGCCCGCGCACCTTGTAGCTGTCTTTGGCGGTGTAAGGGATGCCATCCAGCGGGCCAAGACAGCCCCCCTGCGCCCGGCGTTGATCGGATGCCCGCGCTTCATCAAACATTGCCGGGTTCAACACCGGCACCGCGTTAAGGTGGATGCCGCTTCGGTCATAGGCGGCGATACGGTCAAGATAGGCCGCCAACAAGCCAACCGAGGTGACCGTTCCAGCCTGAAGCGCGGCACGAAGATTGGCTATCGTGGCTTCAACGATGTTCATGCTGCACCCCCGCTTTGCCCGAATGCTAGGCGACGCGGTGGGGCGCTTCAAGGAAAAGGGCCCCAAAACGGGGCCCTTCCTTTAATGCACGACCGCTTCGCTGGGCCTGCTGCGCCGCGAGGCTGAAACCCTGTCGCCAATGATAAGACCTTCCGGCCCGGCGCTGATCTTGACGGTTGCGCCATCCATCACATCACCGGCAAGGATCATCTCGGCCAGCGGGTCTTGCAGGTGGCGCTGGATCACCCGTTTCAGCGGCCGGGCACCAAAGACCGGATCATAGCCTTCATCCGCCAACCAGACCCTGGCGTCTGCATCAAGCTCCAGCGTGATCTTGCGGCCAGCAAGGCGCTTTTCCAGCCGATCAAGCTGAATTTCCACGATGCCGGTCATGTCCGAACGGTTCAGCCGTTCAAAGATGATCTGTTCATCCAGACGGTTGAGGAATTCCGGCCGGAAATGCGCACGAACCGCCTCTTCCACCTCGCGCCGTGCCGGGGCTGGATCGGCCCCTTCGGGCAGTTCCGACAGCGCGCGCGCGCCAAGGTTGCTGGTCAGGATGATGAGCGTTTGCTTGAAGTCGACCGTACGGCCCTGACCATCGGTCAGGATGCCGTCGTCCAGAACCTGCAACAGCACGTTAAAGACGTCAGGATGGGCCTTTTCCACCTCGTCGAACAAGACCACCTGATACGGCCGCCGCCGCACCGCTTCGGTCAGCACGCCACCTTCATCATAGCCGACATAGCCGGGCGGAGCCCCGATCAACCGAGCAACCGAGTGCTTTTCCATGAACTCGGACATATCGACCCGGACCATCGCGTTCTCGTCATCAAACAGATAGGCGGCAACGGCTTTGGTCAGTTCTGTCTTGCCCACGCCAGTCGGGCCAAGGAAAAGGAAGCTGCCCAAGGGCCGCCCTTCATCGTTCAGCCCAGCACGGGCGCGGCGCACCGCGTTTGACACCGCGACCACGGCCATGTGCTGGCCGATCACCCGCTTGCCCAGTTCTTCTTCCATGCGAAGAAGCTTTTCCCGCTCGCCTTCCAGCATCTTGGTTGTGGGAATGCCTGTCCAACGCTCCACCACTTCGGCGATCTGCTCGGGTCGCACAGCTTCGGCCACCAGTGCTTCGCCTTCGCGCGCCTCGGCTTCGGCCAAGGCCTTTTCCAGACCGGGGATGCGGCCGTATTGCAACTCACCCGCAACGCCGAAATCGCCCTCGCGCTTGGCTTGTTCCAATTCGGCGCGGGCGCGGTCAAGCTGCTCTTTCAGATCACGGGCAACTTCAAGGCTTGCCCGCTCTGACTGCCACTTGGCAGTCATCTCTGACGATTGTTCCAGCAGATTGGCAAGTTCCGCTTCCAGCCGCTCCAGCCGGTCTTTTGACGCGGCATCATCTTCTTTTTTCAACGCCTCGGCTTCGATCTGCAGTTGCAAGATCTGGCGATCCAATGCGTCCAAACCCTCTGGCTTGGAATCCACCTCCATCCGCAGCCGGCTGGCGGCTTCGTCCATAAGATCGATAGCTTTGTCCGGCAGGAAACGGTCGGTGATATAGCGGTGCGACAAGGTCGCGGCAGCAACCAGCGCCGAATCGGCGATCCGAACACCGTGATGAAGTTCGTACTTTTCCTTGATGCCGCGCAGGATGCTGATCGTATCTTCAACCGTTGGCTCATTGACCATGACCGGCTGAAACCGGCGGGCAAGGGCGGCGTCTTTTTCGACGTATTTGCGGTATTCATCCAGCGTCGTTGCGCCAACGCAATGCAACTCTCCGCGCGCAAGGGCCGGCTTGATAAGGTTGGCCGCATCCATCGCGCCTTCGGATTTGCCCGCGCCAACCAAGGTATGCATTTCGTCGATGAAAAGGATGATCTCTCCTTCCGCCGCGGTCACTTCGTTCAAGACGGCCTTCAGGCGCTCTTCGAACTCACCGCGATACTTGGCCCCAGCAATCAGCGCGCCCATGTCCAACGCCATCAGTTTCTTGTTGCGCAAGGATTCGGGCACATCGCCATTCACGATGCGCAGGGCCAGGCCTTCGGCAATTGCGGTTTTGCCAACGCCGGGCTCGCCAATCAGCAGTGGGTTGTTCTTGGTGCGGCGGCTGAGCACCTGCATGGCACGACGGATTTCTTCGTCGCGCCCGATGATCGGGTCAATCTTGCCGCTGGCTGCCGCTTCGGTCAGATCACGGGCATATTTCTTCAGGGCTTCCATCGTGTCCTCGGCAGAGGCGCTATCGGCCGTGCGGCCCTTGCGCACCTCGTTGATTGCCGCGTTGAGCCCTTGGGCATTGACCGCCCCCGCCGTCAACGCGTCGCGCGCGCGTGTGTTTACCAAGGCCAAGGCCGTCAGAATGCGTTCCACGGGCACAAAGCTGTCGCCGGCTTTCTTGGCAACGGCCTCGGCCTCATCCAGAACCCGCACCAGCGATGGATCCACATAGCTGCTGCCATCGCCGCCCGTCACTTTGGGCAGCTTGGAAATGGCAAGATTGATCGCTTCGTTCACGCGCTCGGGTCTGCCACCTGCCTTGCGAATCAAGTTTGATGCAAGGCCTTGGTCATCATCCATCAGGGCCTTCAGCAAATGGTCAGGCAGCACACGCTGGTGGTCTTCGCGCATCGCGATTGTCTGCGCCGCTTGAACAAAGCCGCGCGACCGCTCCGTGAATTTCTCTAAATTCATCGGCTATCTCCTTTCAAAAGCGCCCCTGTGATGCCCGGAAATCCAGCACATCGACGGTGGCCTCAATTACAATCTGGGGAGGCGTTTTGTCTTTTGCAATGGGCGGCGCTGGGGTGGCCGCTTGATTCTTTTGCGACAATTCGCCCGGGGTTTTCCGCCGACGGCAAGGCCCCGCTCATTGGGCAAGGCTTTGGTTCACGATCCCGCCGAAACGGGGGGCTTGGGTCGGCGCGATTGCGCCGGAACCGCCTCTTGGCGGTTGCAGCGCATCCATCCGCGCGGCGTGATCGCGCCCATGTCACCCGAAAGGCCCCCGATGATCGAAAGCTTGCATCCCGTTCTTCCCAAGACCCCAATTCTGGGGCTGCGCGTGCATGTCGGGCGATCCGGGATCTGCATCGGTGATCCGGCAACCCTGCTTCTGACCGAAACCGGCGAGGTCGCGCTGATGGCCGTGGTGAAAAGG
>JAIOXV010000092.1 GCA_021741465.1 Paracoccaceae bacterium | reverse complement strand
CGCCTTTGTTGGCGCGATCGGGCTGGTGGCGGCGCTTTGGGCTGGGGGTCTTCAGGCGCAAGAACAGAAAACCATCATCGCCCACGGCATCTCGACCTTTGGTGAACTGCGTCTGCCGGCAGATTTCCCCCATCTTCTTTATGTGAACCCGGATGCCCCGAAGGGCGGCGAGATCAGCCAATGGGCGCCGGGCACCTTTGACAGCGTGAACCCCTATACCATCAAGGGCGTGCCGGTGGCGCTGGGCCAGATCTTTTATGAAAGCCTTTTGTCAGGAACGGCGGATGAGATTGGCGCATCCTACTGCCATCTGTGCCAGACTATGGAATATCCTGAAGACCGCTCTTGGGTGATTTTCAACCTGCGCAAGGACGTGACCTTTTCGGATGGCACGCCGATGACGGCAGATGATGTTGTCTTCAGCTATGAACTGTTTCGCGACAAGGGCATCGCCGAGTTTCGTGCCGTTTTCAACGAGAAGTTCGAGCAGGTCGAGGCGCTTGACCCCTACCGCGTGAAGTTCACCTTCACCCCCGGCACCGCCTTTCGCGATATGCCGTCGCAGGCGGGCAGCCTGACGATCATCTCGAAGGCGGATTATGAGGCCAAAAATCGCGATCTGGAGGAAAGCACGCTAGATCCGTTCCTTGGTACCGGCCCCTATGTGCTGGACAGCCTGATCCCCGGCCAGCAGGTGGTGTACAAGCGCAACCCGGATTATTGGGGCGTCAAACCCCCGCTTTCGATCGGGCGCAGCAATTTTGACCGCATCCGCATCGAATATTTTGGCGACGATTCTGCCGCGATGGAGGGGTTCAAGTCGGGCGTTTATACGTTCCGCACCGAAAACTCGTCGAAAAACTGGGCCACGGCCTATGATTTTCCCGGCGTGACCAGCGGGCAGATCGTGAAGGCGCAACTGCCCTCTGGGTCCATTGCTTCGGGGCAGGCCTTTTTGTTCAACCTGCGCCGCCCGCATTTGCAAGACCCCCGCGTGCGCGAGGCGATCGGGCTGATGTTCAACTTCGAATGGTCGAACCAGACGCTGTTTTATGGGCTTTATGCCCGCATAAACTCGATCTGGGAAAACACCGATATGGCAGCCTTGGGCGCAGCCAGCCCGGCAGAGACGGCGCTCTTGCAGCCTTTGATCGACGAAGGGTTGCTAGAGCCTTCCATCCTGACGGATGCGGCGGTGATGGCTCCTGTCTCGCAGGCAGACAAGGCAATGGACCGCAAGGCGCTGCGCCGGGCCTCGGCGCTGTTGGATGAGGCCGGCTGGACCGTGGGCGATGGCGGTCTGCGCCGCAATGCCAAAGGCGAGGTGTTGAAGCTGGAATTCATCGAAGACAGCCCGGCCTTCGAACGAGTCATCAGCCCCTATGTTGAAAACCTGCGCGCCTTGGGGGTGGATGCCCAATTGGTCATGGTCGACAGCGCCCAACTCAGCGCGCGCATCGACCCGCCCAGCTTTGATTTCGACATCATCGTCGGCAATGCGGTGAATGGTGGATACGAGCCGGGGGCCGAATTGAAACAGGCCTGGGCTTCGATCACCAAAGATAATTCCAGCCGCAATCGGGTGGGTTTCGCCATGCCGGCCGTCGATCGTCTGCTGGATATGGTGGAAGCAGCCAAAACCCGCGACGAGCTGGATGTGGTGGTTCAGGCGCTTGACCGGGTGCTGCGGGCGCAGAAATTCTGGGTGCCGCAATGGTACAAAAACGCTCACACCGTCGCTTATTACGATATGTATGAGCACCCCGAAACCCTGCCGCCCTTTGATCTTGGCGAGCTGGATTTCTGGTGGCTGAACCCGGAAAAAGAGGCGGCCTTGCGGGCTGCCGGGGCGCTGAAATAACCGATGGGCGGCTATATCCTTCGTCGCATCTTTCTGGTGATCCCGACCTTGTTCGGGATCATGCTTATCAACTTTGCCCTGACGCAGTTTGTCCCCGGCGGCCCATTCGACCAGATCGAGGCCAAGCTTGAAGGCGGGGGTGACGCGATCGAGGCGGTCACCGGGGCCAGCGGCGAAGACCCCGGCGCGGGCAGCGGCTATGTCGGCGCGCGCGGCTTGCCACCCGAGTTTCGCGCCAAGCTGGAGGTGGAGTTCGGCTTTGCCCGGTTCAATTGTCCCGAAGGTTTCACCGGCAATCTGACCGCACAGGCCAAGGAATGCGAAAAAGAGATGATCCCGGCCTGGGAGCGCTTTTCCATCATGATGGGCAAATTCCTGCGCTTTGACTTTGGCACCAGCTATTTCCGCTCGGCCTCGGTCACCGATCTGATCTTGGAAAAAATGCCGGTGTCGATCACATTGGGCCTGTGGTCAACGCTGATCGCCTATCTCATCTCTATTCCGCTTGGCATCCGCAAGGCGGTGCGCGACGGGTCAAGCTTTGACAGTTGGACAAGCGGCATCATCATTGCGGCCTATGCCATTCCGGGGCTGCTTTTCGCGATCTTGCTTCTTGTGCTGTTTGCGGGCGGGTCATATTGGAAGATCTTCCCCTTGCGCGGGCTGACAAGCCCCGGGTGGGAAGGCCTGTCGGCCGTGGGTAAGGCGCTGGATTATCTGTGGCATATCACGCTGCCGGTGCTGGCCTCGACGATTTCATCCTTTGCGACGCTGACGCTTCTGACCAAGAACAGCTTTCTGGAAGAAATCAAGAAACACTATGTCATGACCGCCCGCGCCAAGGGCCTGTCCGAGGCGCGGGTGCTTTACGGCCATGTGTTCCGCAACGCCATGCTGATTGTGATCGCCGGGTTTCCGGGGCTTTTTGTTTCGGTTTTCTTCGGTGGGTCGATCATCATCGAGACGATCTTTTCCTTGGATGGCCTTGGCCAGCTTGGGTTCAAATCGGCGGTGGAACGGGATTATCCGGTGATCTTTGGCACACTTTTCGCCTTTGGCCTGATTGGCCTTGTGGTCGGCATCCTGTCGGATCTGATGTATGTCTGGGTTGACCCCCGGATCGATTTCGAGCGGAGGCAGTAATGGCGCTTTCGCCCCTGAACCAGCGTCGTTGGCGCAACTTCAAGGCCAACCGGCGGGCCTATTGGTCATTGATGATTTTTGCGGTTCTCTTTGGCTTAAGCCTTTTCGCCGAACTTCTGGCGAACGACAAACCGCTTTTGGTCAACTATCGCGGTGAGATGCACGTGCCCTTTCTGCGGTTCTATTCCGAAAAGGATTTCGGCGGTGATTTCCTGACCGAGGCAAACTATCGGTCAACCGAGGTGCAATGCCTGATCGTGACCGGCGGGTTGCTTGACTGTTTCGACGATCCTGACGGGATCAGCGCAGGCGTGGCCGATGGCAGTTTTGATACCGCCACGGACGGCTTTTACAAAGGCTGGATGATCTGGGCGCCGATCCCTTATTCTTACAACAGCATCAATGATTTGGGCGGCAAGGCGGCCCCTTCGGCCCCCGATGCCAAACACTGGCTGGGTACGGATGATGCCAGCCGCGATGTCGCGGCCAGGGTGATTTATGGCTTTCGCCTTTCGGTCGCCTTCGCGCTGATGGTCTCGGCGCTGACATCGGCCATTGGCATCGCGGCAGGTGCGGTGCAGGGCTATTTCGGTGGCCGGGTTGACCTGATCTTCCAGCGGTTCTTGGAAATTTGGGGCGGCATTCCGATGCTTTACGTCATCATCATCATCTTCGCCGTCTGGGACCGCAGCTTTTGGCTTTTGGTCGCAATCATGGTGGCCTTTGGCTGGACCAGCCTTATTGGCGTGGTGCGGGCCGAATTCCTGCGCGCGCGGAATTTCGAATATGTCCGCGCCGCCCGCGCCTTGGGTGTGCCGGACCGTACCATCATCTTTCGTCATGTTCTGCCAAATGCCATGGTGGCGACGCTGACGATGATGCCCTTTATCGTGACCGGCACCATCGGGTCTTTGGCTGCGCTGGATTATCTTGGCTTTGGCCTGCCGCCAGAACTGCCTTCGCTTGGCCAACTTTCGCGGCAGGCGCAGCAAAACCTGCAAATGCCCTCCTTGGCCTTTGTCACCTTCTTCACCTTTGCCATCATGCTATCGCTGTTGGTCTTCATCTTTGAAGGCGTGCGTGATGCCTTCGACCCAAGGAAAACCTTCCAATGACGGTGGTTCTGAATGTCGAAGGTCTGAATGTCAGCTTCCGTCAGGATGGCCGGCTGATCCCTGCCGTCAAAGGTGTGTCCTTTAGCGTGGCCAAGGGCGAAACCGTGGCTTTGGTGGGCGAAAGCGGGTCGGGAAAATCTGTAACCGCGCTGTCGACGGTTGGGCTTTTGTCCGATAACGCGACGGTATCAGGCTCGGTCACCTATCAAGGCAGCCAGATGATTGGCGCGAAGGAACGCGATTTGCGACGCGTGCGCGGCAACGACATCAGCTTTATCTTTCAAGAGCCGATGACCAGCCTGAACCCGCTGCATTCGATCGAGCGGCAGATCTGCGAAAGCCTTAGCCTGCATCAGGGGCTTGAGGGGGAAGCCGCCCAAAGCAAGGCGATTTCGCTTTTGAACAAGGTCGGCATTCGCAATGCCGAAGAACGCCTTTCGGCCTATCCGCACCAATTGTCGGGCGGGCAGCGCCAGCGGGTGATGATCGCCATGGCGCTGGCCAATGGGCCGGAGCTGCTGATTGCCGATGAGCCGACGACCGCGCTGGATGTCACGGTGCAAGCCCAGATCCTTGAGCTTTTGGCCGAGTTGAAGGCCAGCGAAGGGCTTTCAATGCTGTTCATCACCCATGATCTGAACATTGTGCGGCGGATTGCCGACAAGGTCTGTGTGATGAAGGGCGGCGAGATCGTCGAAGCGGGCCCCACGGCCGAGGTTTTCGCCAATCCGCAGCATCCCTATACCCAAACGCTTTTGGCGGCCGAGGCCAAAGGCCGCCCCGAACCTGTATCCCAGGACGCACCCGAGGTGATCTGCGCGGACCATTTGCGCGTTTGGTTCCCGATTCAGAAAGGGTTTCTGCGCCGGACCGTAGGCCATGTGAAAGCCGTGAACGAGGCCAGCCTTTCGGTCCGCGCCGGAGAAACGCTGGGAATCGTGGGCGAAAGCGGTTCTGGCAAGACCACCATTGCGCTTGCCCTTCTGCGCCTGATCCCTTCCGAAGGGCGCATCGTGCTTTTGGGGCGCGAAATTTCCAACCTTCAAGGCAGCGCCTTGCGCGATATCCGCCGCGATTTGCAGATCGTGTTCCAAGACCCTTTCGGCAGCCTGTCGCCCCGCATGACGGCCGAAGAGATCATCGCCGAAGGCTTGGGCATTCACGGAGTTGAACCGGGCCGTGATCGGCCCGAAATGGTCGCCGAGATCATGGCCGAAGTGGGCTTGGACCCCGCCACGATGACGCGCTATCCGCATGAGTTTTCGGGCGGCCAGCGCCAACGCATCGCCATTGCCCGCGCCATGATCCTTCGGCCAAAGCTGGTGGTTCTGGATGAGCCGACCAGCGCCTTGGACATGACGGTGCAGGTGCAGATCGTCGCCCTGCTGCGGGATTTGCAGCGCAAATGGGGGTTGGCCTATATTTTCATCAGCCATGACTTGCGGGTGGTGCGGGCCTTGTCGCACAAGGTGATGGTGATGAAGGACGGCGATATCGTCGAGGCGGGCACGGGTGAGGCCCTGTTTGCGGCGCCACAAACCGACTATACGCGCACACTTTTTGCGGCAGCCTTTGGAAAAGATGTATGAAGATTTTATTTGTTCACCAGAATTTTCCCGGTCAGTTTTTGCATCTTGCACCCGAATTGGAACGGCGCGGCCACGAGGTGCGCGCGCTGACCGATGTCTCCAACACCCGCAGTTTTTCGACCCAGGCCTTCCGCTATAAATTCGAAGCCGCCAAGGTGGACCCGGCCGCCACGCGGCTGGGGCGCAACTATACCACGATGAGCGACCGCGGCGTCGTGGTGGCCCGCGCCTGCGCGCAAATGCGCGAGCATGGTTATATGCCCGATGTGATCTTTGGCCATTCCGGCTGGGGCGAAACGCTGTTCTTGAAAGAGATTTGGCCGCAAGCGAAGCTTATTGTTTACGCCGAGTTCTACTATCGCGGGCGGGGCGCTGACGTGGGCTTTGACCTTGAATTCAATCCGCCAAACTTTGACCAGGTGATGATCGCACAGGGCCGCACCACCCATCTTGGGCAGGCAATGCTGCATGCCGATGCCGGATTGTCGCCCACGCAATGGCAGGCTTCGACCTATCCCGAAATCTTGCGTGACCATATCAAGGTCATCTTTGACGGGGTGGATACGGCGGTAATGCGCCCGGACGATTCCGCGCAAGTAACCCTGCCGGGCGGGCAGGTTCTGCGTGCCGGCGATGAGGTGCTGACCTTCGTCAATCGCAACCTTGAACCTTACCGCGGATATCACATCTTCATGCGCGCCCTGCCCGCAGTGATGAAGGCGCGCCCCGATGCACAGGTGGTGATCGTTGGTGGCGATGAGGTAAGTTATGGCGCGGCCCCAAAGGGCGGCAAGGGGTGGAAAGATGTTTTCCTGAACGAGGTAAAAGACCGGCTGGACCTTTCCCGGGTGCATTTCATGGGCAAGGTTCCATATCCGACCTTCGTCAACCTGATGCAGGTCAGCCGCGCCCATGCCTATCTGACCTATCCCTTCGTGCTGTCATGGTCGATGTTGGAAAGCATGGCTGCGGGCGCGCATGTGGTTGGGTCTGACACCGCACCAGTGCGCGAGTTGATCCGTGACGGACAGAACGGCACGCTTGTCGATTTCTTTGATGTGAAGGCTTGGGAAAAGGCGCTGACCAAAGCGCTGGCGCGGCCGGAAAAGTTTCTCGATCTGCGCCGTGCGGCCCGCCAGACCATTCTGGAAGGCTACGACCTGCGGTCGATCTGCCTTCCGGCCATGGTGGATTACGTCGAAAGTTTTGGCCCGAAATAACGGCGCAAGCCTGCTGTGCGGCGGCTTGAAACGCCGCCTGCACAAAGCCGCGGGCCCCCACCATATTAGTGCCGTTCAGATTGCCGCCGAATGCTGGGCCTTTGACTGATCGTAAGCGTCAAATGCCCGTGCCACCATGCGGGTCAGCGGCCGGGCATGGGGCGGAATGGAAAGCCCGCTTTCATCCAGCGTGACCATATCGCCAAAGGCTTTGGCCGCAGCAAGGAACATAGCTTGCAGCGCATCGGGCGTGATGGCGTGATTGGTCAGAATCTCCTCGCGGTCCACTTGGAAATCGCACATCAGCGCCTCGATGATACGGGCGCGCAAACGGTCATCAGCGCTGAAGGCATGGCCACGATGGGTTGAAAACGCCCCTGCGCGTATAGCACGGGTATGGTCAGCGGTTCCGCTGGCGTTCTGGGCAAAACCTTGCGGGAAACGGCTGATGGAAGAAGCCCCCAGCCCGACCAGAACCGGCGATGTGTCGTCGGTATAGCCTTGAAAATTCCGCCGCAGGGTTCCGGCCTTGGCCGCCTTGGCCATGCCGTCGTCGGGCCGGGCAAAATGGTCAATCCCGATCTCGTCATAGCCGTCCCAGACGAAAAGATTGCGGGCGGTTTCAAAAAGGGCCAGCCGCTCTTGAGGGGTGGGCATCGCGTCTGAAGGAATCATCTGCTGACGGCGGCTCATCCATGGCACATGGGCATAGCCGTAAAGCGCAACGCGGTCGGGATTCAGCGTAAGCAGCTTCTGCACCGAATCTGCGATGCGGGTGTTGGTCTGGAACGGCAAGCCATAAAGGATATCGGCGTTCAAACTGGTGATGCCACGGTCGCGGATCATGTCCACGACCTCTTTTGTCAGTTCATAGCTTTGTTCGCGGCCGATGGTTTTCTGGATCTCGGGGTCAAAATCCTGCACCCCGATGGAGGCGCGGTTCATGCCTGCAGCGGCCAGCGCATCCAGACGTTCAGCGTCAACCTCGTTCGGGTCGATCTCGACCGAGAATTCGCCCCCCTCGGCCAAGGGCACGGCGTTGAACACCGTTTCGGCCAGATCACGCATCGTGTCGGCGGGCAAAAGCGTGGGCGTGCCGCCGCCCCAGTGCAGCCGGCTCAGCTTTACCCCCGGCGCGAGATGTCGCTGCAACAGCGCGATTTCCGCTTTCAGCACTTGGGCATAGGCCAAGACCGGCGTGTCTGACGAGGTGCCTTGGGTGCGACAGGCGCAAAACCAACACAGCCGTCGACAGAAGGGCACATGCAAATAAAGCGAAATCTCGCTATGCGCGGGAATTGCCTCGATCCACTGAGCAAAGGTCTCGGGGCCCACCCCACCCGCGAAATGCGGTGCCGTGGGGTAGGAGGTGTATCTTGGCACACGGGCGTCAAAAAGCCCCAGCCGCATGAGTTGCGATTCAATGGTCATTCCGTTAAGCTAAAGCCATCAATCAAAAGTCGCTTTGACGTAGATCAACCGGAATTTCCGCATCATGCCGCATCAGGACCTTCAACTCTTGGGCCACGACTGCGGCTCGTGCCCCATTCGTCATCGTGCAGTCTGTGCCCGCTGCGATGCGGATGAATTGCAGCAGTTGGAGCATATCAAGTATTATCGCAGCTATCAGGCCGGGCAGACGGTGATCTGGTCGGGTGACCGGATGGATTTTGTTGCCTCGGTGGTGACGGGTATTGCGACGCTGACGCAGACGATGGAAGACGGCCGCCGCCAGATGGTTGGCTTGTTGCTGCCGTCGGATTTTGTCGGGCGTCCTGGACGGCCTGCGGCGGCCTATGATGTGACTGCGGCGACCGATCTGGTCATGTGCTGTTTTCGCAAGAAACCCTTTGAAGAGCTGATGACCAAAACGCCGCATGTCGCTCAACGCCTGTTGGAAATGACGCTGGACGAATTGGATGCGGCGCGCGAATGGATGCTGCTTTTGGGCCGCAAGACGGCGCGAGAAAAGATTGCCTCCCTTTTGTCGATCATTGCCCGGCGTGATGCCAGCCTGAAGCTGAAGTCTGCCACTGGGGCCGTGGCCTTTGATCTGCCGCTGACCCGCGAAGAGATGGCCGATTATCTGGGCCTGACGCTCGAAACTGTCAGCCGTCAGATGAGTGCGCTAAAGCGCGATGGTGTGATCGGGTTGGAGGGCAAGCGCCATATCATGGTGCCCGATTTCGACCTGCTGGTCGAAGAGGCCGGGGATGACAGCGATGGTGGTTTTCTCGTCTGAGCCTATGCGCCCGCTCTGTAAAAAGGCGCCCTACGGGGCGCCTTTTGCGTTTCACATCAGGGCGCTTCAGTTGAAGGCGCAGCCGGTCTTGATGCCGAATTTGCGGAAGACCGAGGCGGCTGGGCAGAAGCCGGTCAGCGAGGATTGGATCAGGTTGGCACCGATAAAGACGGTGAACCACATAAAGTAGGGGCTGACGATTTGGGTCAGCACAACCGACAGAAGTACCATGCAGCCAGCGAAAAGGGTAACGGAACGATCAAGGTTCATGGGGGTTTCTCCAACAATAGGGAAGGGCGTTCAAAGATCGCCGCTGCCTAACATGACCCGATAATAAATTCAATAGTTGGAATTTGATTTCCTTTTGTGGCGCGGCGGCCTTTCTGCCGCGTGATACCCCCTCGCATGGCTCTTCCCCCCGCGCGTGGCTTTCGCTAACACTTGTGCATGAGATGGAACCTGCCCAATTCGTTAACAGTTCTGCGCCTTCTGGCCGCGCCTGGTGTCGCAGTGATGTTTTTGTATTTTCACCGGCCCTGGGCGGACTGGTTTGCGCTGACGCTTTTTATCATGGCTGCAATCACCGACTGGTTCGACGGCTATCTTGCGCGGCTGTGGAAGCAGGAGTCCAAATTTGGCGCCATGCTGGACCCGATTGCCGACAAAGCGATGGTGGTGATCGCAATCATGGTGATCAGCGGCTATAATGGCATGAACGCTTGGCTGATCCTGCCCGCAACGGTGATCATCTTCCGCGAGGTTTTTGTATCGGGCCTGCGCGAATATCTTGGCGCGGCGGCAGGCACGCTGAAGGTAACCCAACTGGCAAAGTGGAAAACCACCGCGCAGATGGTCGCGATTGCGGTGATGTTTCTGGGAACCGGGCTGGAATACCTGAACGGGGTCGCCATGAAGGGCATGACGCCTGACCAATATGCTGATGCGGTGACCGCCGGCCTTGCGGACCCGATCCGCGCATGTGGCAAACGCGATTGCGCCTCGCTTGCGGGGGATGTCGGGCTGGTGCTGATGTGGATCGCCGCGGTGCTGACGGCCTTGACAGGCTGGGATTATTTCCGCAAATCGCAGCCATTCTTGCGAGATGAGCCGTGATCGACATTCTCTATTTCGCCTGGCTGCGTGAGCGGATCGGCACCAACCGCGAGCAGGTGGAAACCCAGGCTGCGACCGTGGCCGATCTGGTTGCAGAACTTGAGGCACGGTCGGAAGGCCATGGCTTGGCCTTTGCCGACAAGACCAGCCTGCGGGTTGCGCTGGATCAGGAACTGGCCGATTTCGCCGCGCCCTTGTCAGGGGTCCGAGAGGTTGCGTTCTTTCCACCGATGACGGGCGGTTGAGATGCGCCTTGTCGTGCAGGAAGCGGCCTTTGATCTGGGTGCCGAGGCCAACGCCTTTGCCGCTGCGGTGCAGGGCGCGGGTGCTGTGGTGACCTTCACCGGATTGGTGCGCGACAACGGCGGCGCTCTGGACGCAATGGAGATTGAACATTACCCCGGCATGACCGAACGCGCGATCGGCGCGATCATGGACGAAGCCCTTGGGCGCTGGTCCTTGGTCGATGCGCTGGTGATTCACCGCTTTGGCGTGTTGAAGGGGGGCGAACCGATCATGATGGTCGCAACCGCGGCACCGCATCGGGCCGATGCCTTTGCCGCGGCCGAATATCTGATGGATTATCTGAAATCCCGCGCCCCCTTTTGGAAAAAGGAAATCGGCGCGGGTGGCGAAGACTGGGTGAAAGCGAAAGAGGCCGACGAAGACGCACTGAAGCGCTGGTAACCCAACCCCACAGCCCTAGGGCGTTTTGCCACCAAGGGCGCCCGTCGCCGCGCGCAAGGTGCCATCCAGCCAAAGCCGTCCCGCATCAACAGCCGCAACATAGCTGTCCAGCGCGCCTTTCGCTGCAGGGATTTGTTCGGACAGTTTCGGGGCCATGACATAAAGCGCCACGATCCCCAGCGCGACAAGGATCATCACCACAAAACCCGTGCGAAAGGCCGAGGCCTTTGGCGTGGGAAGGCTGGCGGCAACCGCCCCCGCTTCGCCCCCGCGCCGTTCGGAACTGGCCCGCAGCGTGGTGTTGATTTCATCTATTTCCGGCAACATCTCGCGCCGCGATTGCGGCTTTACCGGGGTCGGATCGATGCCCTTCATCCGGGCGATGCGCTGGGCGACGGGATCGGTTGCGTCTTCGCCGGGCCCATCGTTGGCCGCCGCAATCGTTGCGGCGACCGCTGCGCTCAGGTCAGGTTCGGGTTCAGTTTCGACCGCATCATTCTGGCCAAAGTTGTTCAGGCCGAATTCGGGCTGCATCTCGATGGGTGGCGGTTCAAAGCGCCGGGCGCTGGTTTCACGCTCTGCCTCTTCTCGCAGCACTGCCAGCACGCTTTCGTCAAGCTTGCGCAACCCGGCGGTAGCCACCGGTTCCGCGCCAAGGTCGCCCGCGTCTTCATAAGCGTCCAGGTCCGTTTCGGCCGGCGGTGGATCAAAAAGCGCCGCTTCGGCTGCCATCTGGTCTTCGACGGCGGGCGACATCTGAAACCAGCCATGCCCGCAGTTGGAACATTGCACATCGCGCCCGGTATCGGGGATGGCCGACGCGTCCACTTCATATTCAGC
>JAIOXV010000091.1 GCA_021741465.1 Paracoccaceae bacterium | reverse complement strand
TGCCGTGACAGGCTTTTGGGCGTGCGCTTTGTCGATGGCGCGGGCACGGTTGTAAAGAACGGTGGCCGGGTGATGAAAAATGTCACCGACTATGATCTGGTCAAGCTGATGGCGGGCAGCCAGGGCCGATTGGGTGTGTTGACCGAAGTTTCCTTGCGGGTTCAGGCCCTTCCCGAAGCGGAAACCACCCTTGTGGCCGCGCATCCGGTTGACGCCGGGCTTGCCGCCCTGCGCAGTGCCTTGGGATCGCCCTTTGACATTTCGGGGGCAGCCTATGACGGGGGCAAAGCCTTGATCCGCATCGAAGGCATGGCCGGGTCTGTCGCATATCGCGCCGGGCAATTGGTGGCGCGACTGGGTGGCGACTGGGTGCAGGCGACGGGTTCGCAAAGCACGGCACTTTGGGCCGGGGTCAGGGATGTGACGGCCTTTCAGGGCCGGACGGGTTCGGTTTGGCGGGTGGTCACAAAACAGACCGACGCCGCCCGCATTGCCGCAGCGGTTGAAGGGGAGGCGGTCTTTGACTGGGGCGGTGGTATGTTGTGGCTGCTTACCCCAGGGGGTGTGGGCGAAAGCCTGCGTGCCGCGGTTGGGGCGGCGGGCCATGCCACCCTGATGCGCCCATCTGCCGGCGATGAAACCAGCACCACCCTGCCCATGGAACCGGCACCTGTCGCCGCACTGACCCGCGCCCTTCGCGCCCAGTTCGACCCGCGCCAGATTTTCGCCGACTGAAAGAGCCCGCTCATGCCCACTGTTGTGATCCTTGCCTTGCCCGTGGTGATTTACCTTTCACTTTGCGCCCTGCCCCGCGCGGCAGGCACGCTTTACACCATTGGCATCGTGTTCTTGCTGGCACAGGCCGCGGCTTGGACTGGCTTTGCGACGCAAGGCAGCGCCACGCTTTTGGGCTTTGCGCAGGTTGGTATGGTGCTGGCCGGGCTTGTGCAGGGTTTGCGCCTTCTGGCCTTGCCCGCCGATGCAAGCCGCAACCGCTATTTCGCCCTTGTCCTTGGTGGCGCGCTGATCGGCGTGGCCCTTTTGCGCAGCATATTCGGAGCATAACCCCATGCAGACCCATTTCTCCGAAGCGCAGCTTCAAGACCCCAAATTGGCCGAAGCCAACAAGATCTTGCGCACCTGCGTGCATTGCGGGTTTTGCACCGCAACTTGCCCCACCTATCAGGTGCTGGGGGACGAATTGGACAGCCCGCGCGGCCGCATCTATCTTATCAAGGAAATGCTGGAATCCGGCCGCCCGGCCGATGCGCGAACGGTCAAACACATTGATCGCTGTCTGTCCTGTCTTGCCTGTGTGTCCACCTGCCCGTCTGGCGTGGATTACATGCACCTCATCGATCAGGCCCGCGCCTATGTTGAAACCACCTACAAACGCCCCTTCACAGACCGGGCGCTGCGTTGGGTTTTGGCTGCGGTCATTCCGCACCCCACCCGGTTCCGTCTGGCCCTGCTGGGCGCCAAGATTGCCAAGCCCTTCGCACCCCTGATCCCGGATGCCCGGTTGCGTGCCATGTTGGCCATGGCGCCAAAGACCATCCCCCCCGTCAGCCGCAATGATGACCCGCAGACCTTCAGCGCCAAGGGCGCAAAGCGGATGCGCGTGGCGTTGATGACGGGCTGTGCGCAAAAGGCGCTGAACACCGATATCAACGATGCCACCATTCGCCTTTTGCGCCGTTTGGGCTGCGAGGTGGTGGTGCCGCGCGGCATGGGCTGCTGCGGCGCGCTGACCCATCATATGGGCCGCGAGGCGGAAAGCCACCATTCGGCCGCAAGCAACGTGGCGGCCTTCATGGCCGAGGCGCGCGGCGGCGGCTTGGATGCGATTGTCATCAACACCAGCGGCTGCGGCACCACGGTCAAGGACTATGGCCATATGCTGGGCGGGGAAGATGCAGCCCGTGTGTCCGCAATGGCGATGGATATATCCGAGCTTCTCGCCAAGATCGGCTTGCCCGAAGGTGCGCCAAACGGGTTGCGGGTGGCCTATCACGCGGCCTGCAGCTTGCAGCATGGCCAGCAGATAAAATCTGCCCCCAAAGACTTGTTGAAGCGGGTTGGCTTTACGGTGGTCGAACCCGCCGACAGTCATCTTTGCTGTGGATCGGCAGGCACCTATAACCTGTTGCAGCCCGAAATCAGCGCACAGCTTAAGGCGCGTAAGGTGGAAACACTGGAAGCCAAGACACCCGATGTGATTTCCGCCGGCAATATCGGCTGCATGATGCAGATCGGATCAGGCACAGGCGTGCCGGTGGTGCATACGGTAGAGCTGCTCGACTGGGCCTTGGGCGGGCCGAAACCCCGCGCCTTGCAGGGCTGAGGCCACGGTTAGGGGTATGGTTTAGGCGGGGGTTTTAGGCATGCGGCTAGGGCTTCGGCTTGTCGTCCCAATCCTTGGTCAGGATGCGGTTGGCATCCCCGGTCGGATCGTCGAACTGCTTGGTTTTCAGCGCCCAGAAAAAGGCCGCAAGCCCAATGCCACCCAGCAGCAACGACACGGGGATAAGATAGGTCAGGATTTCCATTGGGTCACTTCAGCCGGAGCGAGTTGAGCGATACCGTAATCGAAGACAGGCTCATCGCCAAGGCCGCAGCCAAGGGCGTGGCAAAACCTGTCAGCGCCAAGGGCACAGCGATGACGTTATAAAGCGCAGACAGACCAAAGTTCTGAAGGATCCGCCGCTTGGTCTGGCCACTGATCCGCGTTGCATCGCCAATAGCGGCCATATCTTGGCCCAAAAGCACGATGTCAGATGCCGCGCGCGCCGCATCCAAGGCCGAAGCAGGGCTGATCGAAACATGGGCCGCCGCAAGGGCGGCGGTGTCATTCAGCCCGTCGCCCACCATCAGCACATGGCGCCCTTGCAAGGTAAGGTCGCGCACAAGCGCCGCCTTTTCGGCGGGCAAAGCGCCCGAGGCCCAGTCGGTAATGCCCAGCCGATTGGCCAAGGCCGCAACCGCACCTTCGGTATCACCGGAAATCAGCCGAATGGTTTTGCCCTGCGCGATCAGTTCGGCAATTGCCGCCTCGGCGCCGGGGCGCAGACGGTCGGTGAAGGTAAAGGCCCGGGCGCTGCCTTCGCCGGCGCAAAGATAGGTTGCGGTCATCGCCGCCTCGTCAGCATCACACCAACTTGCCCGGCCCAACCGCACCGCTTGCCCACGCCACAGCCCCTCCACACCATAGCCCGGCACCTCGCGCAGCGCGTCAACCTGTGCAGGTTGGATGCCTGCTTTGCGCGACGCATCGGCCAAGGCGATGGCCAAAGGGTGCGACGACGCACTGGCCAGTGCCGCCGCCACCTCAACCGCGGCGCGCGGATGATCGGCAAGGTTTGTCACCTCGGGCGCACCCATGGTCAGGGTGCCGGTCTTGTCAAAAACCACCGTGTCAACCTGGGCCAACCGCTCTAGCGCGGTGCCATGTTTGATAAGCAATCCCTTGCGAAAAAGACGCCCACTGGCCGAGGTGACCACGGCCGGTACAGCAAGGCCAAGCGCACAAGGGCAAGTAATGATAAGGGTCGCGGCCGAAATATTCACCGCGTAACGCAGATCGCCACCGGTTTTCCACATCCAGAAGCCAAAGGCCCCGAAAGACAACAGATGGACAATCGGCGAATACCAACTGGCCGCGCGCTCTGCCAAAGTGGTGTATTTGGTCTTGGCGCTTTCGGCTACGGCGACCAGATCGGCCATGCGGTGCAAGGACGAATCCTTGCCTGCCGCCGTCACCCGCAGGGTCAACGGACCGGTCAGGTTCACCTCTCCCGCCGAAACCACCATATCCGGCCCGGCAAAGACCGGCAGGCTTTCCCCCGTCAAAAGCGAGCGGTCCACCTCGGACGTGCCATCCACCACCACACCGTCAACAGGCATCCGCCCGCCAGGGCGTACAAGCACCAGATCGCCCACGGCAATTTCCGAAATCGCCCGCGTCACCTCGGCCCCATCCACCAAAACCACGGTGCGCGGCACCTCAAGCGCTGCCAGTTCTTCCGCCGCAGACCGCGCCACGGCGCGGGTGCGGTGGTCAAGATAGCGGCCAAGCAACAGGAAAAAGCACAGCATGACCGCGGCATCGAAATAAGCATGAACACCCGAATTCCACGTCTCAAAAATCGAAATGCCCGAGGCGAGAACCAGCGCCAGCGAGATCGGGAAATCCATCCCCAGACGGCCGACTTTCACGCCGGCCCAGGCCGATTTGAAAAAGGGTTGGCCTGAAAACAGAACCGTCGGAATGGCGATGGCACCCGAAATCCAGTGAAAAAGATCGCGCGTGATGCCTTCAGCCCCCGACCAGACGGCCACCGACAAAAGCATCACGTTCATCATTGAAAAGAATGCCACGCCCAGCCGCATGAGCAATTCGCGGCCCTGCCTGTCGGTTTCAGTTGCGGACAAAAGCCCCGCGTCGAGTTCGTGTGCCTCATAACCGACACCCGCAAGGACCGAGATCAGCTGATCGGCCGTCACCGCAGCATCGGCATCGACCGAGACACGTTTCAATGTCAGATTCACCCGGCTGGACTGCACGCCCGGTGTTGCGGCAAGCGCCTGTTCCACTGTCGAGATGCAGGCGGCACAATGCGCGGCCGGCAAGGAAAGCATCAACCGCGCATGATCGGGCATCGAAAGCTGCGCGATACGCGCCGCCGACGGAGCCGCAGCGCAGGCCGGACATGCCGAAACCGAAGCGTATTCAACGTCTTCAAAAGCCTTCGGTTCCAAGGTGGCGGTCATGGCCTAGCCTTTCACATCCAGATCAATGCGCTGGCGGAAAAGCGTGCCATCTTCGGCATGTGCCTCGATGTGCATCATCCATTTCCCTCGTCCAAGATCAGCTTTGCCAACATAGGCACCGGCAACACGGGCAAAGGTGGGTTGCGTATCCTGCGCCGCAGATGTGGTCCGCCCGATCAACACCGAAAGGTCTTTCAGCACCACAGGCAGGCCCGCCTTATCGGTGAAGACCAGCCGCATTTCCTTGGCCGCCGGCTCGTATTGCGGCACCAAAGTCCAAGCTAGCGCTTCTTGTGCTGTTCTGTCGGCGTCGAAGGTTTGGCTTGCGACATAGGAATTGCTCACCTCTAGCCCAGGAAAGGTGCTGATCGCCTTCCAGGCCATGAACAGGTTCACCGTGATGATGACGGCAAAGGCCGAAACAGTAAAAACCAGAACATGTTTGCCAGTGATTTCGCGCATTCTACTCACCCTTGCCGTTGAAGACAGTGTCATGATGCACCCTGTCTGTCCCCGTCTCTGTGTCAGAGCCGAGGTCTTCGATCCAAAGGCGCAACTCGGTGCGATCGGCCACTGCGGCCGAAGACCCGGCCGGGGCAGTGACATAAAGCCTTTGGGTCTTGGTTTCATTCGCAGGAACCCGGACTTTCAGCTGGTCCTGACCTTCAAGTGTCAGGACAAAGACCGCCCCGCCAGTGGTCGTGCCCGAAAAGGCGAACCAGCGGTCATCGCCGTGTTTGTTGCGCAGACGCAGTTCATAAGTATTGCGAATGGAGCCATCCTTCAGCACCACGAATTGCGGGTTGCGAACCGGGGTCACGTTCACATCAATCTCGGACCGCATGAAAAGCGCCACAACAAGAGCAATCCCCACAATCGACCACAGCGTTGTGTAAACCATGGTGCGCACACGGAACACATGGGCCCAAACCGATTTCGGCGGCTTGCCTTCGCGTTCCCGCGTCTCATCGGTCAGCGCAAGATACCCGATCAGCCCGCGCGGCTTGCCGATCTTGTCCATCATGTCATCGCAGGCGTCGATGCACAGACCGCAGGTGATACAGGCCAGTTGCTGGCCGTTGCGGATATCGATCCCCATGGGGCAGACGTTGACGCAGGCCATGCAATCGATGCAGTCACCATTGCCTTCGACGTTTTGCTTGCCGCGCGGCTCGCCCCGCCATTCGCGATAGCCAATGGTCAAGGTGTCTTCATCCATCATGGCAGCCTGAATGCGCGGCCAGGGGCAGGCATAGATGCACATCTGCTCACGGGCGAAGCCACCAAAGACAAAGGTGGTCGCCGCCAAGATGAACATGGTGGTATAGGCGATCGGATGTGCCGTGCCGGTCAGAAGGTTGTGAAACAGGCTTGGCGCATCGGTGAAATAAAAGATCCAGGCGCCCCCTGTTGCCAGGGCAATGGCAAACCAGACCGCCCATTTGACCAGCCGCTTCCGGATCTTTTCAGCATCCCAATTCTGACGGTGCAGGCGGATACGGGCGTTCCTGTCCCCCTCGATCCACCGCTCGACCAGAATGAACAGGTCCGTCCAAACCGTTTGCGGACAGGCGTAGCCGCACCAGACCCGGCCAGCGGCAGAGGTGAACAGAAACAAGCCCAAGCCTGCCATGATAAGAAGACCGGCCACGAAGTAGAACTCATGCGGCCATATCTCGATCATGAAGAAGAAGAACCGGCGGTTTGCCATGTCGATCAAGACCGCCTGATCCGGCAGGTTCGGGCCACGATCCCAACGAATCCAAGGCGTTATATAGTAGATGCCCAGAAGAATGGCCATCAGCCACCATTTCAGGGTGCGAAACGTGCCCTTCACCCGTCGGGGAAAGATCGGTTCACGGGCGGCGTAAAGGCTGGGCTCTGTGGTATTTGGGGTGGACACGGAAATCTCCGGAAACTGCCTGAGTGTTGACTTTGGGTATCATCCCTATGCTGCAACGCCGCATTGACCTGTATCAAATATTCATCGTGAAGTCAGCTTTCGACTGTGGCAGATTGCCCCGCCCCCCAAAATGACGGCACAGCCAGACGGGAAAGGCCCGACACTCACACCCAAATTTTGCGGGAAGGGCACCGGCGCTTCCAGGAAACGCGCGAACAGGATGAGGCGCCGGTGCAATGCCACGTCCCTTTCGGGGGGGGCACAACGTGGAATTTCCATGATTCCCCCGGTGCGCGCCTTGATATGGGTCAAATCATAAGCGTCAGCTGTGCTTCGGCTTGGCGCGCCGCCCCAAAGCGCAACCGATCCAAAGGACAAGGCCCCCAGATCGCTCTGGGGGCCCCGGTTAAATCAAGGAGGGCAAGGTTATGCGCCGCCACCAAGGCTGTGGACATAGACCGCGACAGCGCGCACTTCGTCCTCCGACAGACGTCCTGCCCAGGCGGGCATCACGCCATAGCGCGCACCGTAAACCGTGGTGGTGATCGTCTGGCGATCACCGCCATAAAGCCAGATCGCATCGTTCAACGACGGTGCGCCTTGGGCACGATCGCCCGAGCCGTCTTCCAAGTGACAGGCCGCACAGTTGTCAAGGAATACGGTCTGCCCAGCGGTTGCCAGCGTTGCATCATGTTCCTGACCCGAAAGCTGCAGAACATATTCCACAACTTCGCCGATTTGGGTCGGCTCCAGCAATTGGTCCGCGCCGAACTTTGGCATTTCGGAATAGCGGGCGTCAGGATCGGTGGTGTTGCGGATACCGTGGCTGATCGTTGTATGGATCGCCTCCACATCACCGCCCCACAGCCAGTCGTTGTCGGTCAGGTTGGGGTAACCCTTGCCCTGCACACCAGCAGCACCCGAACCGTGGCACTGGGCGCACCAGGTTTTGAACACGGCAGCCCCCGCCGAGGTGGCGTATTGGTTCAGCGTGTCATCCTGCGCAATGCCGGTAAGTGGCGCGGCAACCAGCTTTGCCTTGATCTCGGCGTTGGCGTCATCAAACATCTTGATCTCGGCCGCCACCGCAGAACGGTTGTCGTATCCCAGATAGCCTTGGGTTGCCTGGGTCAGCATGGGCCATGCCGGATAGGCGATGGTATAGCCGATGCCCCAGACGATGCAGGCATAAAGGATCCACACCCACCAGCGCGGCAACGGGTTGTTATACTCTTCAATCCCGTCCCAGCTGTGCCCGGTCGTTTCGACCTGGGCGGGCGCTTTCTTTACTTGCTTGGCGCACATTGTTTACGCCTCCTTCACAGGCCGTTGGTCTTCGTCAGACCCGGCGGGTTGCTTTTCGTTGCGGAAGATCGCGTTGGCGGCCTCGCGGTGGATAGCGTTCGAACCCGGACGCATTGCCCAAAACACCACCGCAAGGAAGATCAGCGTGAGCGCCAAAAGCGCCCAGCTGTCCGCCAATTCACGCAGGAAGCTGTAGGTTTCCATGTGCCCCCCTTACCGCGTCGGATCAGGCGTGAAGGTCGAGAAATCAACCATCGTGCCCAAAACTTGAAGATAAGCGATTATGGCATCCATCTCGGTCAACTCGGGCGTGCCGTCGAAGTTCGAGACTGTCACCTTGTCACCGTAGCGTTCCAAAAGGCCCGCCGTATCAGCGTTCGGATCTGCCTGGGCTGCAAAGTCTGCCTGTGCCTCGGCGATCTGTTCATCGCTGTAAGGAACACCGACCATGCGATGGGTGTTCATGATCTGGGCGATATATCTGCCGTCGATCACGTTGTCAGCGATGAAGCTGTACTTCGGCATGACCGATTCCGGCACAACCGATTGCGGATCTGTCAGGTGATCCACATGCCAGCTGTCCGAATAGCGGCCGCCCACGCGGGCCAGATCCGGCCCGGTCCGCTTGGAGCCCCATTGGAACGGATGGTCATACATCGATTCCGCGGCAAGGCTATAGTGGCCATAGCGTTCGACCTCGTCACGCATCGGGCGGATCATCTGGCTGTGGCAGACATAGCATCCTTCTCGGATGTAGATGTCACGCCCCGCCAGTTCCAAGGGGGTGTAGGGGCGAACCCCTTCCACCTTTTCAATTGTGTTTTCGATGTAGAACAGCGGCACGATCTGAACCAGACCGCCAATCGTCACCACCAGGAACGACAGCACCAGAAGAAGCGTGGCGTGCGTTTCAATAGCCTTGTGTTTGTCAAGAAAAGCCATTTTGCATCCCTCCCCTTATTCCGCCGCAACGAAGTTGTTGGCGTTCACTGGGGCCTTTGCGGGCTGAGCGCGAACGGTCATCCACAGGTTATAGGCCATGATCAGCGCACCACCCAGGAACATCGCACCCCCCAGGCCACGGACCACATACATCGGGAACTTCGCCGCCACCGTGTCGGCAAAGGCGTTCACAAGGAAGCCATTGGCGTCAACTTCACGCCACATCAGGCCTTCCATGATCCCGGTCACCCACATCGAGGACGCGTAAAGCACGATCCCGATGGTGGCGAGCCAGAAGTGCCAGCTCACAAGTTTCAGCGAATAAAGACCATCGCGGTTCCACAGGCGCGGCGTCAGGAAGTAAAGCGCCCCGAAGGTGATCATGCCGTTCCAGCCAAGCGCGCCAGAGTGGACGTGACCGATGGTCCAGTCGGTATAGTGCGACAGGCTGTTGACGGCCTTGATCGACATCATCGGACCTTCAAAGGTCGACATGCCGTAAAAGCCTACAGACACCACCATCATGCGGATGATCGGGTCGGTGCGCAGCTTGTCCCAGGCGCCCGAAAGCGTCATCAGACCGTTGATCATGCCGCCCCACGAAGGCATCCACAGGATGATCGAGAACACCATGCCCAAGGTCGAAGCCCAGTCCGGCAAGGCGGTATAGTGCAGGTGGTGCGGACCAGCCCAGATATAAAGGAAGATCAGCGCCCAGAAGTGGATGATCGACAGCTTGTAGCTGAAGACCGGCTTTTCGGCCTGCTTCGGCACAAAGTAGTACATCATGCCCAAAAAGCCTGCGGTCAGGAAAAAGCCCACCGCGTTGTGGCCGTACCACCATTGCACCATGGCATCTTGCACGCCCGCGGTGACCTGCACCGATTGCGACGAGAAGATCGACACCGGCAGCGCCATGTTGTTGACGACGTGCAGCATCGCGATGGTCACGATGAAAGACAGGTAAAACCAGTTGGCCACATAGATGTGGGGCTCTTTGCGCTTGATGAGCGTGCCCATGAACACGGCAAGGAAAGCCAGCCAGACAACCACGATCCACCAGTCGATGTACCAGACGGTTTCGGCATATTCTTTCGACTGCGTGCCACCAAGGACATAGCTTGTCGCGGCCAGAACGATCATCAACTGCCAGCCCCAGAACACGAACCAGGCAAGGTTCCCGCCCCAAAGCCGCGCCGCTGTGGTGCGCTGCACCACATAAAAGGCCGACATGATCAGCGCGTTGCCACCAAAGGCGAAGATCACCGCACTGGTGTGCAGCGGGCGCAAGCGGCCAAAGTTCAAGATGCCCTCGGTCATGTAACCCAGGTTCAGGGCCGGAAAGGCCAATTGGAAAGCGATGACCACACCGACGAGGAAACCGACCACACCCCAAAAGACGGTGGCGATGACCCCGGCGCGCACGACGCCGTCCAGATATTCATTTTGCGGATGATGCGACGGTTCGCCCACATTGCGCAGTTGCCACACGAATGTGATGGCAGCGGCCAGCATGACGACCAAGGCATTCACCATATAAGGCAGATCGTGCGCATAGTTGGCACCAATCGCGGCAAGAACCGCGATCAACGCCAGCACGATCAGTTTAACGTAATCCCACATGTTGCGTCCCTTCGTCTTTGTCCTGATCCGCACCCCGAGAAACGACTCGGGCCTCGGCCAGAAGCTTTTTCGACTGCCAAGCTTCTCGCAGGTGCGGCGAAGCGTGGCCTTGATCCATGTCAACACTGAACACCTTGCCCGTTGATCGAGGTCAAGGCGACACAAAGTCTGATGTGACAGTGTGTCGCCATTAGAACTCGGCCACAAGGAGACGATCCATGGCGTATAAATCTATTCTCACCGTCCTGACACGGGCGGCAGATGCGGCCCTGGCGATAGGTGCCGCCGCACGTCTGGCCCAGGCTCAGGACGCCCATCTTGATATTATGGTGCTGGGGGTTGATCGAACGCAGGTTGGCTATACCTACATCGGATCAGGTGCGATCATGATGCAGGTCTCGCTTGATCGGGCCGAGGCCGAAGCGCGCGAGACGGAAACTGCGGTCAAGGCTGCACTTGCCGCGCAGCCCGCAGGCTTGCGCGCTTCGGTCGAGGCCGCCGTTACCCAGTTGGGCGCTTTGGGCGAGATCGTGGCCCAACGCGCACGCTTTGCCGATCTGGTGGTCCTGCCGCGCCCCTATGGCGAAGGCAAAGGGGCTGACGCGGAAGCCGTCATCGAATCATCCATGTTCGAAGGCAAGGCCCCGGTTCTGGTCTTGCCCGAAAAGGGCCTTGGAGCAGCTGCAGAGCCAAAACGGGTGATCGTGGCGTGGAACCAAAGCGCTGAAGCAATGATCGCTGCGCGCCAAGCCCTGCCCTTCCTGAAAGCCGCCGAAAGGGTGGAAATCACCGTGATCGATCCGCCGCCACATGGGCCGGAACGGTCGGATCCGGGTGGGTTGTTGTGCCAGTTGCTGGTGCGGCATGGCGTGCATGCCGAAGTCTCGGTTCTCGCCCGCAGCCTGCCGCGCGTCAGCGATGTGCTGGTGCGCCACATCCTGGACCAAAACGCCGATCTTCTGGTCATGGGGGCCTATGGTCATTCGCGCTTTCGCGAAGCAATCTTGGGTGGTGCGACACGCAACATGCTGGAAAAAGCTGAAATTCCAGTATTTATGGCGCATTGATCCCCAACAAAAAAGCCGCCGCAAACAATGTGTTCGCGGCGGCGTTGTTTCTGCCCTGCCGCTGGAACCGGCGTGAAAGGCGGCGAAGCTAGAAGATTGTGATGTCGTCTGACAGCGAGTTCAGATTGGTCAGCCCATGCAAGGTAATGACCATCGAGGCGCCAAATGTCAGCACAGCATTGCCCGCAACCACCTCGCCAAAGTGCGAAATCACCTGTGACACCGACAAACCACCGCCCCA
>JAIOXV010000090.1 GCA_021741465.1 Paracoccaceae bacterium | reverse complement strand
CTTTTCCAAAAGCTTGCGCACCACACCCGCCCCAAGCTGCGCTGCCGCTTCAAAGGGATCGTCGATGCTCAGGTTCTCTGGCCCGTAAAACTGCGACAGCGCAATCGCCTTGACGCCGTGCAGGGCCGCCTCCATCGCCGCACCGATGGTGCCGGAATACAGCACGTTTTCACCCGCATTGTTCCCCCGGTTGACGCCCGAAAGCACCAGATCCGGCTTGGCCCCGTTCATCACGTGATAAATCCCCGCCAAGACGCAATCGGCCGGGCTGCCTTCGGCGGCAAAGCGGCGGGGCCCAAGCTCGGCAAGCATGGTGGGGTGGGTATAGCTGATGCAATGGCCAACGCCCGATTGTTCAAAGGCGGGGGCGACGGTCCAGACCTCTCCGCTTGGGCCGGCAATCTCGGTCGCGATGGCGTGCAACACGGCAAGACCCGGGGCATTGATGCCGTCGTCGTTGGTGATGAGAATGCGCATGGAATGGGGCCTTTCGTTGTTTCTTTGGATAGACCAGCCTTAGGGGTTGGGCAAGGCTTGCCCGCAAGGGAATGTATGCGCGACCGGCCCTGTGGCAGACGAGACGCAGCGCCTTTGACCCGCCGATCCGACGCGGGGCATCTGCTTGCAGTGGACGGGCGGGACCTTTCGGTTTATCAGGCCCGCCATGACCGTTGACACCGCCACCGCCTACCGCCTTTCCGTCGCGCCGATGATGGATTGGACCGACCGTCACTGCCGCTTTTTCCACCGGCTGATGACGCGGCGGGCGATGCTGTATACCGAAATGGTCACCGCCCCCGCCATCCTGCACGGACCAAAAGCGCGGCTTTTGGACTTTTCGGGCGAAGAACATCCCGTGGCGCTGCAGATTGGCGGCTCTGACCCGACTGAATGCGCGCAAGCGGTCAAGATCGCGCGCAATTGGGGCTATGATGAGGTGAACCTGAACTGTGGCTGCCCCTCTGACCGGGTGCAGTCCGGGGCTTTCGGGGCGGTGTTGATGGAACGTCCGGCCGTGGTGGCCGATTGTGTCAAGGCGATGCAGGATGTGGCCGCGGTGCCGGTCACCGTGAAATGCCGCATTGGGGTGGACGATCAGAACCCCGAAACCGTGCTGCCGGATTTTCTGGAAACGCTCTCTGTCGCCGGGGTTTCGCATGTCATCATCCATGCCCGCAAAGCCTGGCTGAAGGGGCTTTCGCCAAAAGAAAACCGCGAAATTCCGCCGCTTGACCACGGACTTGTGCTGCGGATGAAGGCAGCGTTCCCGCATCTGACCATTTGCCTGAACGGCGGGGTGACGACGCTGGAACAGGCCGAAATTCTGCTTTCCCAGGGGCTTGATGGGGTAATGATTGGCCGTGCCGCCTATCACGATCCGGCCTCGGTGCTGATCGGGGCGGACAGGCTTTGGGGCGCGGGCGTTGCGCTGGATGCGGTTGGCGTGGTGCAGGCAATGAAGCCCTATATCGACGACCACCTGTCAGCGGGGGGGCGTTTGCACCAGATCACCCGCCACATGTTGGGCCTTTTCACCGGCCGCCCCGGCGCGCGGGGCTGGCGGCGGGTCTTGTCCGAGGGCGCCAGCCGCCCCGGGGCTGGGTTGGCGCTTTTGGATGCGGCCCTGGCCGAGGTTGTCACCGCCGCCGCTTGACGCCGCTTTGCGCCGCGCGCAACGTGCCGCCAAATCTGCTTGAAAGGAACGTTCATGCCTGCCGATCTTGTCAGCCTGCTGCCCATGGCCCTTGTCCTTGTGGTGATCGGGGCTGTTGCCGGGGTGATCGGCGGGCTTTTGGGCGTGGGCGGCGGCATCGTTTTGGTAACCGCGTTTTTCTATGCATTTCAAAGCCTTGGCTTTGGCGGCGACCATCTGATGCAGGTGTGCGTCGGCACCTCGCTTGCGACGATCGTGGTAACCTCGATTCCTTCGACCAATGGCCACAACCGCAAAGGGGCCGTTGATTGGGACGTGCTGCGCCGGTGGGCGCCGGGGTTGGTGATCGGGGCTGCTTTGGGAGTTTTGGTGGCAGCGCAGGTGAAATCGCTGGTCCTTCAGGCGATTTTTGGCGGTTTGGCAGGGTTCGCGGGGCTTTACATGGCGTTCGGGCGCGACCATTGGCGCCTTGGCGCGCAGATGCCGGGTATGGCGGGGGCGGGCAGCCTTTCGGCCGTTGTCGGGTTCTTTTCGGCGCTGATGGGCATTGGCGGGGGTACCTTTGGCGTGCCGCTTATGTCGCTGTTTTCCATGAAGATTCACCGCGCGGTTGGCACGGCTTCGGGCTTTGGTATTCTGATCGCGGTGCCGGCAGTGATCGGGTTTTTGTTGATGCCGGTGGCCGATGCGCCGCCTTTGACCATTGGGGCGGTGAACCTTCCGGCCTTTGCCATTGTCATCGGATCAACCTTGTTGACCACACCTTTGGGCGTGGCGCTGGCCCATAAGATGGACCCCAAGCCCTTGAAACGCGCCTTTGCGGTTTTCCTGACACTGGTTTCGCTGAACATGCTGCGGAAGGTGTTTTTGGGATGAAGGGTTGGCGCAGCATTGGCCCGCACCCCTTCATCCAAAATTGGAGGAATGCCGCCTATCCGCTTGCAATAAAAGCGCTTTCAGAAAATTCTGATCCCTTACGCTCAGGAGGCACTTGGGCGGTTGGGCTGGATCTTTTGCCCAGTGCGCCCGATGGGTCTGTCGCGGGTGTTTCTTTGCCGTGGGATGTGCTGGGCTTGGCGCCGGTGGCCTTGCACAAGGCCCAGCTTTCCACGATCTATGCAGGCTATCCCCAACCCTCTGCCGATGAGACGCCGGCCGGCCACCGCTTTCGGCTGCAGCGCGATGCCGCGCATCTGGACGGGCTTTTGCCCATTGGCCCCGACAAGCGCCGCATGGTGAAAGAGCCGCATGCCTGGATTTTGGGCCTGCCCTTGACCGCGCCCCACGCTGCCCCGTTGGTGGTGTGGGAGGGCAGCCATCTGGTGATGCAAGCGGCCCTTGCGCGGGCTTTCGCTGGCCATCCGCCGGAAAGTCTGGGCGATATCGACGTGACAGAGGTCTATCAGACCGCCCGCGCCGAGGTGTTTCGCAGTTGTCCGCGGCTGGAATTGCCCGGACATCCCGGCGAGGCTGTGGTGTTGCACCGTCACCTGATCCACGGCGTCGCCCCTTGGGGGGATGCGCCAGCCGTCGCCGAGGGGCGGATTGTGGCCTATTTCCGCCCGATCATGCCGTCAGTAGCTGCGTGGATGGCCCCGCCAACGGCGAGGGATTTCTGAAACGAAAGCTGGGTGCTTAGCCCGCAGTGCGGCCCAGTCGCCCGCCGCGGCGTTTGGTCAGTTGACCGGCGCGTGCGGGCAGGGCTGCGATGATGTCGCGGCGTTCATCCGCCGATTTGCGCGACCAGGTGCCAATTTCGTCAATGCTGCGCAGGCAGCCGACGCAAAGCCGCGCTTCGGGATGAATGACGCAGATTTTCACGCAGGGGCTTTCGATCTCGGCGCGTTTCCATATCTCGTCTGTCATGGTCCCCCCAGAACGCGCATACGGTCGAGCGCACCTTGCAGAATATAACCTGCTGCCACCTGATCTATCACCTCGCGGCGACGCTTTCGAGACGTATCCGCCTCGAGCAGCGCGCGTTCGGCGGCAACGGTGGACAACCGCTCATCCCAAAAGCCGATGGGAAGATCGGTCAGTTTTTCCAGATTGCGTGCGAAGGCCTTGGTGGATTGCACGCGCGGGCCTTCGCTGCCGTCCATGTTCAGCGGCAGACCAAGGATCAGCCCAGCCGCCTTGCGATCGGCCAAAAGCACCAAAAGACGCTGGGCGTCGATGGTGAATTTCTCGCGCCGGATCACCTCGATCGGGGTGGCGACGGTGCGCGACAGATCAGACACGGCAACGCCGATGGTCTTGTCGCCCAGATCAAGGCCAAAGACCGGGCGATAGGGGGGCAGAAGGGCGGCAAATTCGGTGATGTCGCTGACGATCACGGGGCGGCCCCCGCGGCTTGCGCGGCGGCGCGCACCTGTTCCAGCCCGGCCGGATCGGCGGCCAGCGCCAGTTCCGCCGCCGCAAGCGCGGCCTTCACCCGGTCAGGCTGGTTCAGGATGCCAAGGGCATTCATCAGCTTCAACCATTCGGCAACCGAACCACCTTCTGACATCAGGCGGCCTTCCAACTGGCCCACCATGCCTTCGATCATGGCTTGGCGATCGGTTGCGCTCATGTCACCTGCGGCTTGCACATCGGCGGCGGTTGGGCCTTTTTCGTCGGGCAGGGAAAATTTGATGCCCGCCTGATCGGCCACGGCCTGAATGTCGCCGCGCGCGGCCACAACCCAAGGCGCATCGGCCGGCCCTTCGCTCAGCAGCGGCTGCCAAAGCTGAAAGGCCCGGTCAGGTCGGCCCACCTGGGCAAACAGCAGCCCCGAAAGATAGCGCGCCATGCCGTTTTTCGGATCGCGTTCCAGCACGGCGACGAGATGGGCCTCGGCCTCGGGCGAGACATAGCCTCCGGCTTGGGCAACCATGATTTCAGCCAGCATCAGGCGCTGATCGGGGCTGGCAGAGGCGCCAAGCACGGCCAAAAGCTTGGCCTGGGCGTCAATTGCGGCGGCGAAATTGCCAAGGGCGGCTTCGTTGCGCGCCAAAAGTTCCAGTCCCATCGCATCGTCCGGCCGCAAGGCCACGGCGGCGCGCAACTTGTCCATAAGTGCGACAAATTCAGGCCCGGGAACCGGGGCAGGCGCGGCGGGTACACCAGCAATCGCGGTTTCTTGCGAGGGGCGGGTCTTGTAGCTTTCCTCCGCCATCGCCAGGCGCGCCGAGATGGGCAGATCGGTGTAACCAGGCGCGCCGATC
This sequence comes from Paracoccaceae bacterium, assembly GCA_021741465.1. Taxonomy (GTDB): domain Bacteria; phylum Pseudomonadota; class Alphaproteobacteria; order Rhodobacterales; family Rhodobacteraceae; genus Tabrizicola_A. Next base: position 7,002 of record JAIOXV010000090.1, on the reverse strand, counting down.
CGGTCGTAAAGCGCAAGCGCACCCCCAACCACCGCCACAACCAGCCCTGCCGCCCAGATCATGCTACCCCGCGGGGCCGGGCGCTGGTCTTTTTGTACAACCTTGTCGGCATCCAAAAGCCGCCGTGACACTTCGACCCGCAGGCGTTGGGCCTCTTCGGGGGCAAGCGTGCCACGGTCAAGATCGCGGTCCACCTCGGCCAATTGGTCACGGTAGACCTTCAGGTCGGGGTGTTCTTCGGCCGCGTCATTGGCCTGACGCAACGCCTGAACAAGGATCACCGCCACCATCCCCGCAAGCACGGCCGCAATTGCCCAGAAAAGCCACAGATCCATTGTCAAACCCCGCCAATTTCAACCTGCCATGTAGACCTTTGCCGCCCTTTGCAAAAGGGGCCATGGCTTGCCTGCGGCAATTCCAACCACCCATGTCGCAATTTTCCCGATTGTGCCGCTGGCAGGACGGGATAAACCGGGCTTCCGGTGGACAAGCGGTCAAGACGCAAAGGGGCCCCTTATGAAACGCTATTCGGTCTTTGCCATCGCCCGCGAGGCGATGAATTACCATCTTGGCTGGGAAAAGGCTTGGGGCAACCCAGAGCCGAAGAAAGACTATGATGTCATCATCGTGGGGGCGGGCGGTCACGGTCTGGCCACGGCCTATTATCTGGGCAAGAATCACGGCATCAAGAATGTGGCGATTATCGAAAAAGGCTGGTTGGGCGGCGGCAACACCGGGCGCAACACCACGATCATTCGGTCGAACTATCTGCAGGATCCGTCCGCCGCAATTTATGACAAGGCGCTGAAGCTTTACGAAGGCCTGTCGCAGGATCTGAACTATAACGTCATGTTCAGCCCGCGCGGTCTGTTGATGCTGGCCCAAACCCATCACGAGGTACGCGGCTATCTGCGCACGGTGCATGCCAATATGCTGCAAGGTGTGACCACGGAATATATCTCGCCCGCACGGGTGAAAGAACTGGTGCCGATCATCAACATCGACGGCCCGCGCTATCCGGTTCTGGGCGCGCTGTATCAACCACGTGGCGGCACCGGCCGGCATGACGCGGTGGCGTGGGGCTATGCCCGGGCCTGCGCGGCCATGGGCATGGATATCATCCAGCAGACCGAAGTCACCGCCGTGCGTTCGGAAGCGGGCGTGGTGAAAGGGGTTGAGACCTCCAAAGGCTTTATCGGCTGCAAGAAGTTGGGCGTGGTGGTTGCCGGGCATTCGGGCCAATTGGCCGAAATGGGCGGCTTCCGCCTACCGATCGAGGCGGTGGCGCTGCAAGCCTTGGTGTCCGAACCGATCAAGCCTTGTATGGATGTGGTCGTCATGGCCAATACCGTGCATGGTTATATGAGCCAGTCCGACAAGGGCGAAATGGTGATCGGCGGCGGCACGGACGGGTTCAACAACTTTACCCAGCGCGGGTCATTCCACCATGTGGAAGAAACCCTGCGGGCGCTGATCGAAACCTTCCCGATGATCAGCCGGTTGAAAATGCTGCGCCAATGGGGCGGTATCGTGGATATGACCGGCGATCGTTCGCCGATCATCTCGAAAACCCCCTTGGGCAACTGCTTTTTCAACTGCGGCTGGGGCACCGGCGGGTTCAAGGCGATCCCGGGTTCGGGCTGGGCCATGGCGGAGCTGATGGCCAAGGGCGAACCCGGGCCGCTGGCCGAGGAATTCTCGATGTGGCGGTTCAAGGAAGGCAAGTTCATCGACGAGTCGGTGGCTGCCGGGGTGGCGCATTGATGCGCGATTTTTCGACGAAAAATCATCCAGTTCGAGTTTTCGACGAAAACTCGTTTGGGTTTGCGGAAGTTTTCAAGGGAGAGATCAAATGCTGATCCTCGAATGCCCCTACTGCGGCGTCAAAGCCGATGAAACCGAGCTCAGCCCCGGCTATGAGGCGCATCTGAAGCGTTATGGCCCCGGCTCCAGCCCCGAAGAGTTCGAAGCCTATATGTTTGCGCGCAAAAACCCCAAGGGCGTGCATTTCGAACGTTGGCGGCACGCCTATGGCTGTGGCAAGTGGTTTCTTGCCGCACGCTGCACGGCCACTTTGGAAGTGTTCGGAACCTATCCTGCGCAATCGGGCGAACCGCCTGCGGAACTGCAGGCCAAGATCAAGGCCAAACGGCCCAACTGGGAGGGCTACAAGTGAGCACTCGTCTTCAAAAAGGCGGTCGTCTGATCGACCGCAGCCGTGCCGCAACCTTCACCTTCAACGGCAAGCAGCTGACCGGCTTTGCCGGTGACACGCTGGCGGCAGGCCTTTTGGCCAATGACCAGATGCTGGTCGGGCGCTCTTTCAAATACCACCGTCCACGGGGCATCGTGGCCTCTGGCGCCGAAGAGCCCAACGCTTTGGTCAATATGGGCGAGGGCGGCCGGTTCGAGCCGAACCAGCGCACCACCACGACCGAGCTTTTTGACGGGCTGACCGCCACCAGCCAGAACCATTGGCCGAGCCTTGAGTTCGATGTGGGCGTGGTGAACAACTATGCCGCGCGCTTCCTGCCTGCGGGCTTTTACTACAAGACCTTCATGTTCCCGCGCTTTGCCTGGAAACATGTGTTTGAACCCGTGGTTCGCCAGTCGGCGGGTCTGGGCAAGGTGCCGCAGGGCCCCGAGGTTGACCGCTATGAATATGCCTATGCCTTCTGCGATCTGCTGATCGCGGGTGGCGGCATTGCCGGGTTGCAGGCGGCGCTGGTTGCGGGCGGGGCAGGCAAGCGGGTGATCTTGGTTGAACAGACCCCCCATTGGGGTGGTCGCGCACCGGTTGACGGCGATGTCATTGACGGAATTTCGGCTGATGAATGGGTGAAGAAAACCGTTCAAGCGCTTGAAAAAATGTCAAATGTCACGATGCGCCTGCGTTGCATGGCGGCCGGGGTTTATGACCACGGCTATGTGTTGGCCGATGAAAAAGTGGCAGACCATACCCCCGGCGACGGGCGGCCGCGCCACCGGCTGTGGCGCATTCGGGCGGGCAAGATCATTGCCGCGACCGGGGCGATCGAACGGCCCTTGTCCTTTGCGGGCAATGACATTCCGGGCGTGATGCTGGCCAGCGCGGTGCGCGACTATGTCGTGAACTATGCCGTCAGCCCCGGCGACCGCACGGTGATTGTCACCAACAATGACGACGCCTACCGCACCGCCATTGCCTTGAAAGAGGCCGGGCTTGAAGTGCCGGTGATTGTCGATGCGCGCACCAATGTGACCGGCGATCTGCCGGCCAAGGCGCGCGCCATGGGCATCCGTGTCGAGGCGGGCCGGGCTGTGGTCAAGGTCAAGGGCGCAAAGCGCGTAACTGGCGTTGCCATTGGCTTGCAGGCCGGTGAAGGGGCGGTTTTGGAAGAAATCGCCTGCGACGCGGTTGCGATGTCGGGCGGCTGGTCGCCGGTCGTGCATTTGTGGAGCCATTGCGGCGGCAAGCTGACATGGGACGATGCTCAGGCCCATTTCCGCCCCGATGCCACGCGCCCGCCAACCAATCAGGACGGTGCGGCGATGGTTGCGACGCTTGGATCGGCCAATGGCCAATTGTCGGCCGCGGCCGCTTTGGCCGATGTTGCAGCCCAACTGGGCGGCAAGGCCGTGACGGCCGATACCGTGCATGAGGCAGCGCTAGAGCCGGTTTGGATCATGCCGCAAGGCGCAGGTCACAAGCTGAAGATGAAGATGTTTCTGGACTATCAGAACGACGTCAAAGTCTCTGACGTCCAGCTGGCCGCGCGCGAAGGCTATACTTCGGTGGAACATACCAAGCGCTATACCACGCTTGGCATGGCCACCGATCAGGGGAAACTTTCGAATATCAATGGTCTGGCCGTTCTGGCGGGTGCCCTGAACGACAAGATCCCGAATGTGGGCACCACCACCTTCCGCCCGCCCTATACCCCGGTTCCCTTGGGGGCGCTGGCAGGAGAAAGCCGCGGCGATATTTTCCAGCCCTTGCGCAAAAGCCCGATGCATGGCTGGCATGAGGCCCATGGCGCCTATATGGAGCCGGTCGGGCTGTGGCGCCGCGCCTATTGCTATGCCCGCGGGTCCGAAACCCATGAACAGGCCGTCCAGCGCGAGATTTTGAACGCGCGGGCCAATGTCGGCATGTTGGACGCCTCTACCCTTGGCAAGATCATCGTCAAAGGGCCGGACGCTGGGCGTTTCCTTGACATGCTTTACACCAACGTCATGTCGAACCTTGGCATCGGCAAATGCCGTTACGGTCTGATGTGCAACGAGCAGGGCTTCTTGTCGGATGACGGGGTGGTCATTCGGCTGTCGGATGACAGCTGGCTGTGCCACACCACCACAGGCGGGGCTGACCGCATCCACGCCTGGATGGAAGATTGGCTGCAGTGCGAATGGTGGGACTGGAAGGTCTACACCGCCAATGTCACTGAAGAATATGCGCAGATCGCCGTCGCCGGCCCCAATGCCCGCATGGTGTTGGAAAAGCTCGGCGGGATGGATGTTTCCAAAGAAACACTGCCCTTCATGAGTTTTGCCGATGGCACGCTGGGCGGCTTGCCGGTGCGGGTGCATCGCATTTCGTTCTCGGGCGAGCTCAGCTATGAAATCGCCACTCCAGCGGGCCATGGCCTTGCGCTGTGGGAGGCGCTGATCGAGGCCGGTGCCGAATTTGGCGTGATGCCTTATGGCACCGAGGCCATGCATATCATGCGGGCCGAAAAGGGCTTTATCATGATCGGCGATGAAACCGATGGCACGGTGATCCCGCAAGACCTGAACCTTGGCTGGGCGATTTCCAAGAAGAAGGCGGATTATCTGGGCAAGCGGGGGCAAGAGCGCACCCATCTGGCCAGCCCTGACCGTTGGAAGCTGGCCGGGTTTGAGGCGCTGGATGGCAGCGTGATCCCCGATGGCAGCTATATCATCGCCGATGGGTTCAACGGCAACGGCCAAAGAAATACCCAAGGCCGCGTCACCTCGACCTATTACAGCCCGACCTTGAAAAAGGGCATCGCGATGGGGCTGGTGAAGGGGGGCATGGACCGTCTGGGCGATGTGGTGGAATTCAACACGCTGACCACCGCCACGGTGAAGGCGCGGGTCGTCGACCCGGTGTTCTATGACAAGGACGGGGAGAAGGGCAATGCGTGATCCGGTTTCGCCTTTGGGCAACGCAAGCTTTGACGGGTTCTGCAAGATCAGGGAAATCGGCCCTTTGGGGATGATTTCGCTGCGCGCCAAGCCCGATGTCAAGGAACTGGCCAAGGCGGTGAAAGCTGCTGTTGGCACCAAACTTCCCGCTCAACGCCGGATCGAGATCGCAGGAGACAAAGCCTGCGGCTGGATGAGCCCGGATGAATACATCCTGATCCTGCCTTACGGCGAAACCGATGCGGCCATGGCGGCCATTGCCAAGGCCATGGGCGCGGCCCATCACCTTGCCGCCGTAGTTTCGGATGCCCGTGCGGTGTTCCGGGTCGAGGGGGACAAGGCCAATCAGGTTTTGGCAAAGCTGTGCCCGGTGGATCTTGACGCACTGGCCGAGGGTGAGCTGCGGCGCACCCGTGCAGCCCAGGTTGCCGCCGCCTTCTGGAAAGAGGGCGATGGCTTCACCGTGGTCTGTTTCCGTTCGGTTGCGTCTTATATGATGGGGCTGTTGTCCCATTCGGCCGAAAAGGGCAGCGAGCTGGCCTGAAGGCCCACGCCCGCAGGACTGCAAGGGCTGGCCGAAAGGCCGGCCCTTTTGCCTTCAGGGGCGCAAGAGCTTGGCGAAAAGGGTTTCCAGAAAGGTCCCGCCCTCGGCAAAGGGGTCATGGCCTTCGCCCAGGACCGCGCGCACCTGAACATCAAAATCGGCATAGTGCTGGGTCAGCGCCCAAATCGAAAAAATCAGGTGATGCGGTGCCAGCCGGGCGATGCGGCCTTGATCCATCCAGGCCGATAAAACCGCCGCCTTTTCATCGACCAGCGTTTTCAGATCGCCTTCGATCGCCGCCATGATCCGCGGCGCGCCTTGCAGGATTTCATTGGCGAAAAGCCGGCTTTCGCGGGGAAAATCGCGTGACAGTTCCAGTTTGCGCTGCACATAGGCCATGATTTCGTCCATCGGCCTGCCGTCTGGGTTCAGCGCGCGCAACGGGTCAAGCCAGCTGTCCAGAAGCCGGCTGAGCAGGGCGGTGTGCACCGCTTCTTTCGAGGGGAAATAGTAAAGCAGGTTCGGCTTTGACAGGCCCGCCGCATCGGCGATCTGGTCCAGCGTCGCGCCGCGAAACCCGTGGGATGAAAACACATCCAACGCTGCCTCAAGAATGGCGGATGTGTTCTTTTCCTGAATGCGGGTTTGGGGTTTTTTCATGTCTCGGGCCGGTTTGTCGCGCAATTGGGCGCCTAGGATGATGGAAAAACGGGCAGAATGCAAACGCACGCGCAGACGCCTTGGTTTGGGCCGGATGTGCCGAAACCTGCGCCAAAGCCCAGCGCTAAAACCGGGCGCTACAGACCGGCGATCAGCGCCTTCAGGCCCGCGACCACCAGCTTGTGATCTTCCACCTGCGGCAGGCCCGACACCGTGACCACCGCCACCACGCCCACCCCTTGCACCCGGATCGGCACCGCGCCGCCCTGATCGGCAAACTGCTCGGGGTTCAGGCCGAATTTGGCAAGGCTCTCGCCCTTTTCGCGGTTGCGCACCCCCACGGCAAGCGAGGCTTGGTGGAAGTGAAAGGCCGTGGCCGATTTGCGCGCGACCCAGCGGTCATTGGCGGGAACCGCGCCGGGAAGGGCTGCGTGAAACAGCGTGCGGTCGGGGGTGCGGATGTTGATGACAAGGCCAAGCCCTTCGGCCAGATCGATCAGGATCAGACCCAAGGTCAAAGCCTCGGCCTCAGAAAACCGCGGCAGGATAAGGGCTTCGGCCTCGGTCTGCAGGGTGTCGGAACTGGGGAAATCTGGGGTCATGGTGGCTGGCTCGTTCATAGGGCGGGGTTGCGGGCGCTAAAGCGCGCC
>JAIOXV010000089.1 GCA_021741465.1 Paracoccaceae bacterium | reverse complement strand
TCACATCGCTTGCGTCGAAATCGGTGATGTGATCGATGCCATCGGTGCGGCTGACAAAGGTGAACTGATCCGCGCCAAGACCGCCGGTCAATTCATCCGCCCCGCTGCCGCCTTCAAGGCTGTCATTGCCCTGACTGCCAATCAGGCTGTCCTGACCGCTGCTACCTGCAAGAGAATCGTTGCCCTTGCCGCCGGTCAACAGGTTTTTCAGACTGTTGCCGGTCAGCGTACGCCCGGCGTTGGCGGTGACAGTGGCATCTTCGACATTGGCGAAAAGCTCCAGCGAGACTTGGGTCAAGATCAGATCGCGGCCCTGATTGGACGCTTCGATCACCAGATCGCCGGTCGTGTCGACCAGATAGGTGTCATTTCCCGCCCCGCCGCGCAGGATATCGGCCTGGCTGCCGCCATCCAGCCGGTCATCGCCCGCGCCACCTTCCAGACTGTCGCCCTGCCCGCCGCCGATCAGCGTGTCACTGCCGCCCCCGCCGATCAGCGTGTCTGATCCGGTGGCCCCCGTCAGCCGATTGGCCAGACCATTGCCGGTCAGGGTCAGGCCCACAGCGCCAAGAACGCTGCCATTTTCGACATTTGTCGCCAAGGTCAGACTGACGCTGGTGCGCAGGCTGTCTTGCCCGCCATTCGCGCTTTCCTGAACCACATCCGAGGCGGAATCGATGATAAAGACATCATTCCCCGCCCCGCCGACCAGCGTGTCATCGCCCTGCCCGCCATCCAGCGTGTCATCGCCGCCAAGGCCCAGAAGGCGGTTGCCAAGACCATTGCCGCGCAGAACATCCGATCCCGTTGCAGACCCCCGAACGTTTTCAAAGCCAACATAGCTGTCACCGGCCGCCGCGCCAAAGTTGGCGGCAAACCCTGCAAGATCGACCTTGACCCTGGATTGGGTGCTGAAATCCAGCAAATCCACCCCGTCCCCGCCTATGGCAATTTCAACGCCAAGGCCCGGTGCAAGCGTGTCATTGCCGGCACCCATATTGATCTCACCGTCAATCGTGCCCTGCGCGGTGTTTATCAGGTCATTCATGTTGCCAATGAGGATATCGCCCCGAATATCCCCGGTGTTCAACAGTTTGATAACCGTGCCTACGGCCGTTTCCATGGCACCAGCCAGTCCGATGATCTGGCCACTGTTATTGAGCTCCAGCGTCCCAAGATCACCTGAGCTTTCTCTTGTTATCGCGATTTCCCCGATGATCTGGCCACTGTTATCAATTGTGGTGACATGGGCCGCATTCGTCGTTTGAAAGATGATGCCATAGGTTCCGCCGACTATCTGCCCCCGATTGATGATCTCGGATCCATCGCCAAAGCAGGCCACTGCGAACCCAACCGCGGACACCAGCGCCCCGAAGTCGACCTCGATCGATTTGCCGCTGGCAGTGGCACCGGAAAGAAAGATCCCGGCAAAGGCTGACCCCACGACCTGTGATCCTGCCGTGACATAAATCGACACACCGGCAGCACCACCTTCAATTGGAGCGGTAGTGGTGGATTGGATCGTGGCCCCACCCGTGATGATGTAGTTGGTGTTCAAAAGCGTGCTGATCCGGACGCCAGTGCCGATTGAACTCGTTACGATAACGGGCATGAAATTCTCCTAAAAATGGGAATTGGTTAAGACGCTGTAATGTATTTTCACTCAAGGCGCGGTTTGGACAGGGCCGGACAGGGTCGGGCACAGGCATGGTAAATTTCGCCGCCGCTGCCAATATGTGCGACAGACGCGCCAATGACGCAAGGAAAATCAAAAGATCAAACAGCGCGCGCCGGGGATGCTTTTTGCACCCAGGCCAGCCCGTTTAGCGACGCAGCTTCTCTTGCAGCGCCACATCCACCGCAGGGGGCACAAACTTGGACACATCGCCCTTCAGTCGGGCGATTTCCTTGACCAGTTTTGACGCAATCGCCTGTCGGCGCGCATCGGCCATCAGAAACACGGTTTCGATGCTGGCATCCATCGCCCGGTTCATGCCAACCATCTGAAATTCATATTCAAAATCAGCAACCGCGCGCAAACCGCGAATGATGACCCCTGCACCGACATCGCGCGCGCAATCGATCAGCAGGTTTTCGAACGGATGCACCACAATCTCACCACCGGTCTTGGCCACAATGGGCGCGCATTCGGCCTGCACCATGGCGACACGTTCTTCCAGCGTGAACAAAGGGCCCTTGTCGCGGTTGATTGCCACGCCAATCACCAGACGATCGACCAGCGCCATGGCGCGTTGGATGATGTCGGTATGGCCAAGCGTGATCGGGTCGAACGTGCCGGGGTAAAGACCAATGCGCATGTAACCCTCCTCGGTCCTGCGGCGACACGCAACAATATTGCGCCCGCCCGCGCAAGACCAAATCGGCCACCCCGCCCGCGATCAGAAGCCCTTGATCATGCCTTCAAGGGCCTCTTTTTCCATCGCCAGTTCGGAAAGCCGTGCCTTCACCACGTCACCGATGGAAATCAGCCCGACCAAAAGCGCGCCATCGACCACCGGAATATGGCGAAAGCGCCCATCGGTCATCTTTTGCAACACCGCATCGGTCTGGTCATCGCGCGCGCAGGTCACGACTTTGGCGGTCATGATGCTGTCGATGCTGTCTTTCAGGCAATCCGGGCCGCGCCGGCCGATTTCACGCACGACGTCACGTTCCGAAACGATGCCATGAAGGGTCTTGCCATCTTTCGAGATGACCAGCGCCCCGATCTTTTTCTGCGACAGAACCTCGGCGGCCTGCGCGACGGTAAGACCGGGTTGCACGGTGACAACCCCTTCGGACCCTTTGGATTTCAGGATTTGGCTGACAAGCATCGGCACCTCCTCTGCGACGGCGTTTGTCAGAGCAAAGGTCGGCGTCAGGGCCGGTTATGTCAAGCAATACCTTGGGTTGAGCCGCCTTCAAGCCGCACCATTTCCGCACGCGCCTCGCGCACCAAAGCCTCGGCAAAGCGGTTCAGCCGCGCCACGCGGGCATCATCGGCGTGGCGGATCAGCCAAAAGGCGCGCGTCAGGCTGATATCGTCGGGAAGGACACGGACCAGATCAGGGGCCGAGGGCAGCGCGAAATCATGCACCACGCCCAACCCTGCCCCCGCCCGCAGGAAATTCAGTTGCACCGAAACCGAGTTTGAGGCCAAGGGCGGCGTGGCAAAGCCGAGTTCGGCAAGGTAATCCAGTTCCTTGTCAAAGATCATGTCCGGGATATAGCCCACCAGCCGATGGCCCGACAGATCGGCCCGGGTCTGGATTGGGGCATGGGCCGCCAGATAGCTGCGGCTGGCCGCCAGATGCAGCCGATAATCGGTCAGCTTTTGCACCGTCAGCCGCCCCGCCTCGGGACGCGAGACGCCGATGGCCATATCGGCCTCGCGCTTTGACAGGTTGAACACCCGCGGCAGGGCGACAAGCTGCACCTCCAGCCCCGGATTGGCATCGCAAATCCGCGCCAGAACCTGCGGCAGAAGGTAGTTTGCACAGCCATCCGGCGCGCCGATGCGGATCAGCCCTGTCAGCCCTGCGGGACCGCTGGCGGTCTCTCCAACCCCACGCAATGCCGCCTCGACCGCTTCGGCATGAGGCACCAGCCGCGCGCCTGCCTCGGTCAGGCCGTAACCTTGGGGGGATTTCACGAAAAGCCTCGCGGCGACACTGTCTTCCAGCCGGACAATGCGGCGTCCAACGGTGGCCGGGTCAATCTTCAGTTGCTTCCCCGCCGCCGACAGGCTTTCGCCGCGTACAACTGCCAGAAAGATGCGCAGATCGTCCCAATCCATTCCAATCCTGCCCTTTTTGTCGCCGCCAGTTTTGCAAATTTGCAAAACGCTTTTGCCACCTTGGCCCTTTTAACGGCATTTCCGCAAGACTATTGTGCCCTCAACCATCAGGAGGATTCCCCATGAAAGAGATTGGTCACTGGATCAATGGCAAGCTGGTGCAAGGCACATCTGGCCGCTTTGCCGATATCATGAACCCCGCCACGGGCGAGGTTCAGGCCCGCGTGGCGCTTGCCACCGTGGCAGAGTTGAACAGCGCCATTGCCGATGCCGCCAAAGCACAAGTGGGCTGGGCCGCCACCAACCCGCAGCGCCGCGCCCGTGTGATGATGGCCTTCGGCGCGCTTATCAACCAGCACATGGACAAACTGGCCGAACTGGTCAGCGTGGAGCACGGCAAGACCCTGCCCGACGCACGTGGCGATGTGCAGCGCGGGCTGGAAGTGATCGAAGTTTGCATGGGCGCCCCGGCCTTTCTGAAAGGCGAAATGACTGACAACGCCGGCCCCGGCATTGACATTTACGCCATGCGTCAGGCGCTGGGTGTGGTTGCGGGTATCACGCCCTTCAACTTCCCCGCCATGATCCCCTTGTGGAAAATGGGCCCGGCCCTGGCTTGCGGCAACGCCATGATCCTGAAACCGTCCGAGCGGGTGCCCTCGACCTCGCTCTTCCTGGCCGAACTGTTGAAAGAGGCCGGTCTGCCCGATGGGGTCTTGCAGGTGGTCAACGGCGATAAAGAGATTGTCGACGGCATTCTTGACAGCGACGTCATTCAAGCGGTGGGCTTTGTCGGCTCGACCCCGATCGCGCAGTATATCTATGGCCGCGCGGCCAATAACGGCAAGCGCGCCCAGTGCTTTGGTGGCGCCAAGAACCACATGATCATCATGCCCGACGCCGATCTGGACAAGGCGGCCGATGCGTTGATCGGGGCCGGTTTCGGCGCAGCAGGCGAACGCTGCATGGCCATTTCGGTTGCCGTGCCAGTGGGCAAGAAAACCGCCGATGCGCTGATCGAAAAACTGGTGCCGCGGATCGAAAAGCTGAAGGTCGGCCCCTACACCGCAGGCGAGGACGTGGACTTTGGCCCGGTCATCACCGCCCAGGCGCGCGACCGGATCAACGGATTGATCGGATCGGGCGTGGATCAGGGCGCGAAACTGGTTATCGATGGCCGTGGCATCAAGATTCAAGGCTATGAAAACGGTTTCTTCGTTGGCCCAACCCTGTTCGACAATGTCACCAAGGACATGGATATCTACAAACAGGAAATCTTTGGCCCGGTGCTGTCGACGGTGCGTCAGGACAATTATGAAGACGCGCTGAAGCTGGTCATGGACAATGACTATGGCAACGGCACGGCGATTTTCACCGCCGATGGCGACACCGCACGCGATTTCGCAAGCCGGGTGAATGTCGGCATGGTTGGCATCAACTTCCCGATCCCGGTGCCGCTGTCGTATTACTCTTTCGGCGGCTGGAAAAAGTCGGCCTTCGGCGATCTTAACCAATACGGCCCCGACGCGTTCCGTTTCTACACCAAAACCAAAACCGTCACCGCGCGCTGGTTCTCGGGCATCAAGGAAGGCGCGAGCCTGAACTTCAAACAACTGGATTGATCAAATCCCTAGGCTGTGCTGAGAATTGATCCAATTGGTCAAACTTGGCGCAGCCCGCATGCCCGTTCATACTGACGTTCTTTCCCGCTACAATCTGGCCCTGTTTTCCTATTCGGGCCGAGTGACCTTCGCCGAAACGCTTGCCGCCATTGCCGCGGTCGCCCGGCATCCTGACCATCACGACACCATGCGCCAACTGTGCGATCTGGCGGCGGTGACCGGTGTTGAACAGAACTTTCCCGAATTGATAAAGATGCAAGCCCGCATGGCAGAAGACATGCTACCGCGTCACGGCGAAAAGCTGGTGGTGTTTCACGCCCCTACCCCAGAGGCGCAAAAAATGGCCCAAATGGCGCGCAAAAGCTGGGAGGGGCTTGGGGCTGTGGTGCTGCGCATCGTGGACCGCGAGGAAGAGGCGCTGGAACTTTTAGGCTTGCCTGTGATGCGGATTGAAGATCTTTTAACTTTAGGGGCCTAATGTCCCTGATGACGCGGCCCGCGTAAGGGCCCGCGTGCCGCCCAAGACCCGTGCATTCACAAGTGAAACAGTTCCCCCGTGCCCTTTTTCAGTTGTTGCTGCCATGTCTGTTGAGTTTCGTATCCTGCCGTCGCGCAATCTGGTTCTGGCTCAGTTCTTCGGCCATATACTTTTGGCCGATTGCCTGGCCTCTGCCAAATCCTATGCCAAACATCCCTTGGCTGATTTCAGACAAAATCAGCTGATCGACCTGAGCGCTGTCACCAGCTATGAGCGGGACTTCGTCAAGATCATGGCGGCGATGGCCCAGCTTCCCGATCATATCCCGCAGCGCGGCGGTGAGCCGATGATCGTCTATTACGCCCCAAGCCGGGTGGCGCAGGAAATGGCAAGTCTGGTCCTGAACGCCTTGTCCGGCATGCCCGGGCTGGCCTTCAGCGCTGTGGCGAACGAAGACCATGCGATGGAAATCCTTGGCCAGCCCGAACGCAGCCTTGACGCGCTGATCGGCCCTATTTGACGAACAGCGCCGCAGGCCCCGGTCAACGCGTGCGCCTCTGCCAGCCCGTCTGGGCCAATTTGCCGCCTGTGTTAATGGGGGGCTATGGTTTAGCCTGCTGTGAAGTCATTGCTCAAATTCTTCCAAAATTTGCTATGATCTGCGAGATTTCCGGCGCGAAAAGCTTTTGATCATTTTGGTTTCACAGGAGTAACCCGTTGAACACGCATCCGAATTCGGACCCTGGCAACGATTGGTGCAATGAGATCGCCGGGCTGTGCACTTTGGATGGCGCCGTAAAGGCCCAGCTTGCGGCCTTGCCGGTGCAAAAACTGCAAAAAGGCCATGTGCTGTTTCGGGCCGGCGATCTGGCGCAGGGTTTTGTCATCGTTTTGTCCGGCCGTATCGAGGTGAACCTGACCGGGCCATCGGGGCGCGGCATTCTGCTTTACGCTGTCGATCCGGGGCAATCCTGTGTGCAGTCCACGCTCGGGCTGATGGCCGAAGAGGCCTATAGCGGCGAGGCTTTGGCCGTCAATGATCTGCAGATCGTGGTCATTCCAAGTGGTCTTTTTCAAAGGCTGATGGATGCCGAGGCCGGGTTTCGCCGCTTTGTTCTGGGGGCTTTTGGCCGCCGGATGCAGGACGTGACGCGGTTGCTGGAACAGGTGGCCTTTGCCAGCATCGAAAGCCGTCTGGCGGCAGCACTGGTCGATCTGGCCGAAGCGGGGGTGGTGCAGGCAACCCAAGCGGAGCTTGCCGCCCGGATCGGCTCGGCACGCGAGGTTGTGACACGGCGGCTGGATACCTTTCAACGCGCGGGCTGGGTGGAAACCGATCGGGGTTTCGTGCGCATCGTGAACCTAGCAGCACTGCAAATCGCGGCCAATGTGACGATATCACAGACCTGAGCCTGCGAATCCTTTAAACTTGGCTTCAACCGGGAATACCCCGGTCCGCAAGACAAAGGAGAAAGCCATGTTCAAGACCAACGAAGGCACCATCGACCGGGCGCTGCGCATCATCGTCGGGCTGGCTCTGCTGGCCTGGTATTTCATGGATCAGGGCCAAGGATTCTGGCACAGCGCCAAGCTGATCGGCATCATTCCCTTGGCAACCGGACTGCTTGGCACCTGTCCGCTGTATTCGATCTTCGGGTTTTCGACCTGCCCGATGAAGAAAGCCTGATTTTTCGCCGAAAAATCGTGGGGCGGCTTTCGCGCCGCCCCTATTCCGCCGCCTCTCGGCGCGGGCGCAGCATGTCTTTCAAATAGCGCCCGGTATGGCTTGCCGCGACCTTGGCGACGTCTTCAGGCGTGCCAACCGCCACAATTTCGCCCCCGCCATCACCGCCCTCGGGACCGATGTCGATGATCCAATCGGCAGTCTTGATGACGTCAAGGTTATGCTCGATCACCACCACCGTATTGCCCTGATCGACCAGCGAATGCAGCACTTCCAAAAGCTTTCTGACGTCTTCGAAATGCAGGCCCGTTGTCGGTTCATCAAGGATATACAAAGTGCGGCCCGTGGCGCGGCGGGACAGCTCTTTGGACAGCTTTACGCGCTGTGCCTCGCCGCCCGAAAGTGTGGTCGCCTGTTGGCCAACCTTGATATAGCCAAGCCCCACTTCGCAAAGCGCATCCATCTTTTCGCGAATGCTGGGAACCGCCTGAAAGAAGTCGCGCGCGTCTTCACATGTCATATCAAGAACGCCAGCTATGCTTTTGTTCTTGAATTTTATTTCCAAGGTTTCCCGATTATAGCGCTGGCCCTTGCAGGTTTCGCAGGTCACATAGACATCGGGCAGGAAATGCATCTCGATCTTGATGACCCCGTCGCCCTGACAGGCCTCGCAGCGCCCTCCCTTGACGTTGAAGGAAAACCGCCCTGCCTGATAGCCGCGCGCCTTGGCTTCGGGCAACCCGGCGAACCAATCGCGGATCGGGGTGAAGGCCCCGGTATAGGTTGCCGGGTTTGACCGCGGTGTGCGGCCAATGGCGCGCTGATCGATGTCGATCACCTTATCAAGATGTTCAAAGCCCCGGATCGTTTCACAAGGCGACGGAGTTTCATGCGCCCCGTTCAGCCTTGTCGCTGCGGTCTTGAACAGGGTTTCAATCGTCAGGGTCGATTTGCCGCCCCCCGAAACCCCGGTCACACAGACAAAGCGGCCCAGCGGAAACTCTGCCGTGACGTTTTTCAGATTGTTGCCAGTGGCCCCGACAACGATCAGCTTCTTGCCATTGCCCTTGCGGCGGGTCTTCGGCACGGCAATTTCGCGGCTGCCAGACAGATATTGGCCGGTCAGGCTGGCGGGATCTTTCGCCACCTGCTCGGGGGTGCCATGCGACACCACCATCCCGCCATGCACCCCGGCCCCCGGACCCATGTCGAAAACATAGTCCGCCTCGCGGATCGCGTCTTCGTCATGTTCGACAACCAGCACCGTATTGCCTTGATCGCGCAGGTTTTTCAGCGTGGTCAGCAGCCGGTCATTGTCGCGCTGATGCAAGCCGATGGACGGCTCATCAAGCACATACAAAACCCCCGTCAGGCCGCTGCCAATCTGGCTGGCCAGACGAATGCGCTGGCTTTCGCCACCCGAAAGCGTGCCCGCATTGCGACTGAGCGTCAGGTAATTCAGCCCGACGTTCACCAAAAACCCCAGCCTTTCGCGGATTTCCTTCAAAATGGCGCGGGCGATTTCGTTCTTTTGGTTGGTCAGGCTTTCGGGAACGGTGCCGATCCAGTCAAAGGCCTCTTGGATCGACATCTTCACCACCTGCCCCACATGAAGCCCGGCGATTTTCACCGCCAGGGCCTCGGGTCGCAGACGGTAGCCCGAGCAGGCTCCACAGGGCCGATTGTTCTGGAACCGCTCCATTTCTTCGCGGCTCCAGGCGCTGTCGGTCTCGCGGTAGCGGCGTTCCATGTTCGGGATAACCCCCTCGAACACGCGCGAAACCTGATAGATCCGCCCGCCTTCATCATAGCGAAAGGTGATCTCTTCGCCTTTTGAACCGTTCAGGAACAGATCCTTCACCTTTTCTGGCAGATCCTTCCATTTCGCTTTCTTGTCAAAGCCATAGTGGCTGGACATCGCGTCGATGGTCTGGGTGAAATAGGGGCTTTTCGATTTGGCCCAAGGCGCGATGGCACCTTGCATCAGCGTCAGCCCCTGATCGGGCACCACAAGCCTTTCGTCAAAGAACAGCTCCATCCCAAGCCCATCGCAAACCGGGCAGGCGCCGAAGGGGGCGTTAAAGGAAAAAAGCCGCGGCTCGATCTCGGCAATGGTAAAACCCGAGACCGGGCAGGCGAATTTCTCGGAATAGGTGGTGCGCTGGCCCTCACCCTCGGCGGGTGCGGTTTCAAGCACTGCGATGCCATCGGCAAGGTTCAGCGCGGTGCGGAAGCTGTCGGCAAGCCGGGTTTCCAGCCCTTCCCGCACAACGATCCGGTCCACCACAACGTCGATGTTGTGGCGAAACTTCTTGTCCAGGGTGGGCGGCTCTTCCAGTTCATGAAAGGTGCCGTTGACCTTGACGCGCTGAAAGCCCTGCTTGCGCAGATCCAGAAACTCTTTTTTGTATTCGCCCTTGCGGTCGCGCACGATGGGGGCCAGCAGATAGGCGCGCGTGCCCTCCTCCATCGCCATCACGGCATCGACCATGTCTTGCACCTGCATCGCGGTGATCGGCAGGCCGGTGGCGGGCGAAAAGGGCGTGCCGACGCGGGCAAACAACAGGCGCATATAGTCGTAAATCTCGGTCACGGTGCCGACGGTCGAACGCGGGTTTTTCGACGTGGTTTTCTGTTCGATCGAAATCGCAGGAGACAGGCCCGAGATGTGGTCGACATCCGGCTTGCCCATCATGTCCAGAAATTGCCTGGCATAGGCCGAAAGGCTTTCGACATAGCGGCGCTGGCCCTCGGCATAGATGGTATCGAAAGCCAGCGAGGACTTGCCAGAGCCCGAAAGCCCGGTGATCACCACCAGCTGATCGCGCGGAATGTCAACATCCACGCCCTTGAGGTTATGTTCGCGCGCGCCGCGCACCTCGATGAACTTCTGTTCCGCCATCTTACACCCCCGACCAAGGGCCAGATGTAGGGGGATTGCGAAGGTTTTCCAACCAGAAAATGTGAACTAACCGCGAACATTCACGATTTGCCGCCAGGGAATTGAGGCGCAGGCAAGCGCCGGTGCGATGCGGCTGTGATGGGGCTTTACAAATTCATTAACTTGAATATATATGAGCCGAAGATTCGCGCGAAAGGGATCAAGATGTTCAACTTCCTAAGCGGCGGCAACGCCGGAAAACCAGTGTCAGCGGCCGATGCCGTGGCTGCGGTCACGTCGGGTGAGATGGTGGTCATTGACTGCCGCGAAGCGGGCGAGCTGCAAGCCTCGGGCACAGCCAAGGGCGGCGTGCATATTCCTTTGGCGCTTTTGGCGCTGAAGGCAGACCCGAAGGCACCAGACCATGACAAGCGGCTAGACCCCGCCAAACCGGTGGCGATTTTCTGCGCTTCGGGCGGGCGTTCGGGCATGGGCGCGCAGGTGCTGACGCGTCTGGGCTATAAGGCGCACAACATCGGCGGCTTTGGCGATTGGGTCAGTGCAGGCGGCGCGGTTCAGCGCTGGTCCTGCGGCGCGCCTGAACGGCGTGGATCGCAATCCCAAGGGCGGAAAACCCGATCAGGAACAGGGCAAGGCCGGTTTCGCCGGCCTTTTCCATACCCCAGATCAGAAAAGGGGTGCCGCTGGTGGTGCCAAGATTGCCAAGCTGGGCAATCGCCCCAGCCGCTTTGGCGCGGTTTTCGATATCGGGGTTCAACTGGGCAAGGGCGGCAAAACTCGCCCCCTGCACCAGACCAAGGCTTGCCGCAACCGTCAGGGCAAAGCCGACAGCCGCAGGCTGACCCCACATCCCCCAAAGCCCGATAGCCGCCACCGCAGCCACCCCAAAGCCTGCCTGAACGATCTGCACCGCGCCAAGCCGTGACAGCAGCCAAACCCCCAGTGTCAGCGAAACCGCGATCGACGTCAGCGGCATGGCAACGCCGACAAACCTACCCATTTCTCCCATCTGCGCCGGCAACAGTGTCAACACCGCGACATAGGTGATGGTATAGCAGGCAAATCCCATGGCCGGGGCCGCGACAAAGGCCGAGGCATAAATCGCTCGGTGCTGCGCCAGCATCCCAGCCCCCTGCCCGGCTTGGCCCTGCGGCGGATCGGCAGGCAGCAACAGCCACAGCACGGGGGCCAGAACCGCCATCCATAGCCCGTGAAGGCCAAAAAGCATTTCCGGGCCTTGGTGCAGTAGCAAATCGGGGCCGATGAAGAACAAGACCGCATAGGTCACGCCAAAGAAGGAAGACCACAGCGTCATCGCCGCCCCTTGCAGGCGGGGCGCGGCAAGCCCGGCAACCGCCGTGGGGCCAACCACCACAATGGCCAGATGCGACAGCCCTTCCAGTGCGCGGGTGGCCAGCATCACCGGATAGGGCGGAAAGCTTGTTTGCACC
>JAIOXV010000088.1 GCA_021741465.1 Paracoccaceae bacterium | reverse complement strand
ATGCAGGCACAGGCCTTGAAAGGCCCGATGTCAGCCTTCGGGCAAAAGGGCGGCAAAACTGGCTTCTTTGGCGATCAGCACAGCTTGGGTCCGGCTGAGCACCCCCAGCTTGCGCATGATGGCGGTGACATGGGCCTTGACCGTGGTTTCTGCGATCGCAAGCTCATAGGCGATCTGCTTGTTCAGCTTGCCCTCGCAGATCAGTTGCAGAATGCGCGCCTGCTGGCGTGTCAACAGTCCCAGCCGGGCGATTGCCTCTTCGCTGGCGCTGGAACTGCCTTCGGTCTGAACCCCATCAGGCAAAAAGGGGCGCTCGGCGCGCACCGCTTCAAGGGCGGCGCGATAGGTGTCGCGATGGGCGTTCTTTGGCACAAAGCCCATGGCCCCTGCGCGCAACGCCGCCCGCATGATGCGCGGATCGGCCAAAGACGACACCACCAGAACCGGCACCTGAGGCACCACAAGCCGCAGCCGCACCAGCCCGTCCAGCCCATCGACATCGGGCAGGTTAAGATCCAGCAGCACCAGATCGGGCTGCGGTCCCCGGTCAAGCCGGGCGGTTGCCTCTTCCAGCGAACCCGCAGTTTCCACCGTCTGAAAACCCGCGACCACCTTCAAGGTCATGGACAGCGCGTCACAGAAAAGTGGATGGTCATCAACGATCAGCGCGCGTTGCAGCGGACGCAAGCTCGGGGTGGCATCGGGCTGGGTCATGGGGCGGCCTTACGCAGGGTCGGGGTGCTTGATTGGCCCAAGCTTGCCACTTCCCGCCCCCCAGAGGCAAGCGCGGCAGAGGTCGCATATCCGCCGATCCGCCCGCCGGGGCCTTTCGCCCAAATCCACCGGGCGCTATTACCCTGCAACCCAAGAAACGGAGCCTTCCGATGCTGACCCGCCGCACCGCGCTGATCCTGACCCTTGCCGGGCTTTCCGGCCTTGCCGCCTGTGGTGATCGTTCCGGATCCAAGACCCAAAGCCATGCCGCACTTTACCCCGGCGAAACCCCGCATCTGCGGGCGTTGATCGTCAAATGGGCGGCGATCCATGAAATCCCCGAAAGCCTGCTGCACAAGCAGATCCAGCGCGAAAGCGGCTATAACCCCGCCGCGCGCAACGGCCCCTATTACGGGCTGATGCAGATTTCGCTGCAAACCGCGCGTGGCATGGGCTATCGCGGCACGGCTGCCGGCCTTTTGGACGCCGAAACCAATCTGGAATTTGCCGGAAAATACTTGCGCGGCGCCTGGATCGTGTCAGGCGGGCATGAGGACAAGGCGATGATGTGGTATGCCAAGGGCTATTATTACGAGGCCAAACGCCTTGGGCTTTTGAAAGAAACCGGCCTGCGCGCTTAGGGCCGTATCGCCCCGGAACGCAGGGGCAATTTTGGGGGCAATCTGGGGGCAAGCCGCACTGCAAGTGCCGCCCGCCCCCAAGCTATCAATACCACGCGTCGGCCGCATCGGCCTTTCGCGCACCGACAAAATCGCGCAAGCCTTCGCGAATGCCGTCATCAAGCGCGGGGGCCTGATATTCGGCCAGCCGCTTTTTCCACAAGCCATTGGCACGGGTTGCAGCATCGGTCGATCCGGCGGCTTCCCATTTTTCAAAAGGCTCGTTGTCGGACAAATCGCTGTCCCAGAACGCGGTTTCATAATGTTTCATGGTGTGCGAGCAGCCAAAGAAGTGGTTGCCCACCCCCACCTCGGCAAAGGCATCGACGGCAAGTTGGTCATCATCGATCTTTACGCCATCAAGATAGCTGTGCAGCGCACCGCAAAGGTCGGCGTCCAGCATGAATTTCTCATAAGACATGCTCAGCAACCCGTCGAGAAAGCCCGCCGAATGCAGGATGAAATTGGCGCCACAGTGAACGGCGGCCAGCATCGACATGGTGCCTTCCATCATCGCTTGGGCATCGGGCAGCTTTGAGGTGGTGAAATTGCCCGAACAGCGCAAGGGCAGGTTCAAGCGGCGGGCAAGCTGGCCGATCACCATGCTGCCAATCGCGGGTTCCGGCGTGCCGAAGGTCGGGCTGCCCGACCGCAAGCTCATCGAAGAAAGGAAGTTGCCAAAGACCACCGGCGCGCCCTTGCGCTCCAACTGGGTCAGCGCGCAGCCGGCCATTGTTTCGGCCAGCGATTGCACAATGCCCCCGGCATTGGTCACCGGCCCCATGGCCCCACCCAAGATGAAGGGCACAATCACCGCAGCCTGATTTGCCCGCGCATAAGCGCGCAGGGATTTGGTCATCGTGCCGTCCCAGACCAGCGGCGAGTTCACGTTGACATTGCCCAGAATGACGCAGTTCTGATCGACAAAATCGCGACCAAACAGAATGCGGCACATCTCGACACTGTCTTCGCTGCGCTCTTCGGCCGTGACCGAGCCCATGAAACACCGGTCAGAATATTCGATATGGGCCATCACCATATCAAGATGGCGCTTGTTCACGGGCACATCCGTCGGCTCACAAATGGTGCCGCCAGAGTGGTGGAAATTTGGCGATGATTGCGCCAGTTTGATGAAGTTCTGAAAATCTTCCAGCGTGCCAAAGCGGCGTCCGCGGTCAAGATCCATCACGAATGGGCTGCCATAGGCCGGGGCAAAGACCACGCTTTTGCCGCCAATCTGCACCGAATTGGCCGGGTTGCGGGCGTGCTGGGTGAATTCGGCCGGGGCGCTGGCCAAGATTTCGCGCAACATGCCCGGCTCGAACTTGACCAAAAGCCCGTCAACCTTGGCACCGGCCTTGCGCCACATCTCCAACGCCTCGGGGTCATCGCGAAACTCGATGCCGGTTTCGGCCAGAACCCGGTCTGCGGCGGCCTCGATCCGCAGCAGGTTTTCTTCGGACAGCACGTCATAGGTCGGGATATTGCGGCTGATATAGGGTCGGCCCATGCCGCCGCCTTTTTGCGCCCGCTCGGCCTGCCGTGCCTGCCGCCCTGATCTTGCCCGCGTCTCGCTCATGCCTGCCACTCCATCTCGACACCTGTGTCAAGTTTCCTCATCGCGCGGCGCAGCGCTTCACTTGCAGCGACACTGAAGATGTCGCAAACGACCATCCTTGTGGCTTTGCCAAGCGCGCTTTGGGGGGGCAGAACGGCCTAGGTCACCACATCGGGGCTTTCGCGCCCGGTAAAGCCTGCGATATCGGCCAGGAGATGGGCGGCACGGATCACGGGTGCCAATGCCATTTGGGGGTCAAGATCCAGCCCCTCTGGCCCGGCGGCATAGCGTTCCAGATAAAGCCGCAGCGTAGCACCTTCGGTGCCGGTGCCCGAAAGCCGCACGACGAAGCGCGCGCCATCGTCGAAAATCACCCGCAGACCCTGCCCTTTCGACACGACCCCATCAACCGGATCGGCATAGGCAAAATCATCCGCCGCCGCGACCAGCAGGCCGTTGATCTTCTGGCCTGCAAGGCCGGAAACCCGGCCGCGCAGCCTTGCCATCATAGCCTCGGCGCGGTCTGCGGGAATGCCCTCGAAATCGTGACGGCTATAGTAGTTGCGGCCAAAACGCGCCCAATGGTCAGCCATGACCTCGGCCACCGATTGGCCGCGCCGGGCCAGAATGTTCAGCCACAACAACACCGCCCAAAGCCCATCCTTTTCGCGCAGATGATCGCTGCCGGTGCCAAAGCTTTCCTCGCCACACAGCGTGACCTTGCCCGCATCCATCAGATTGCCGAAAAATTTCCACCCTGTCGGAGTTTCAAAATGCGCAATCCCCATGGCCTGCGCCACCCGGTCCACCGCCGCCGAAGTTGGCATGGAGCGCGCCACCCCCGCCAGCCCTTGGGCATAGGCTGGCGCCAGTTGGGCATTGGCCGCCAACACCGCCAAACTGTCCGAGGGCGAGACATAGATCCCCCGCCCCACCACCATGTTGCGGTCGCCATCCCCATCCGAGGCAGCGCCGAAATCGGGCGCGGCAAAAGCGGCGGTCGGGGGGGCAAACATCTCGTCCATCAGGGCTTTGGCCCATATGGGGTTCGGGTCGGGGTGCAGGCCGCCGAAATCGGGCAAGGGGGTGGCGTTCACCACCGTCCCGGCCGCAGCCCCCAGCCGGTTTTCAAGAATTTCAACCGCATAGGGGCCGGTGACCGCATTCATGCTGTCCATCCGCATCCGAAACCCGCCCGCAAACAGCGCCCGGATCGCCGGAAAGTCGAAAAGCCGTTCCATCAGCGCGGCGTAATCCGCGACCGGGTCAACCACGTCGACCACCATGTCGCCAAGTTCTTGGCGGCCCATGCGCGACAGATCCAGATCCTGCCCTTCCCAGATGTGATACTGGCCAATCTCTGTGCTGCGGGCGTAAATCGCCTCGGTCACAGCTTCGGGCGCGGGGCCGCCATTGGCCGTGTTGAACTTGACCCCGAAATCCCCATCCGGGCCACCGGGGTTATGGCTGGCCGACATCAGGATGCCACCATCGGTTTTGTTCAACCTTATCAGATGGCTGGCCGCCGGCGTTGACAAGATCGCATCCCGCCCCACGATCACGCGCGCTGCCCCATTGGCCGCGGCCATCCGCAAGATGACCTGCGCCGCACGGTCATTGAAATAGCGCCCGTCACCGCCAAGAACGAAGGTTTTTCCCGCCGCCTGCACCACATCAAAAATCGACTGCACAAAATTTTCCAGATATTGCGGCC
This sequence comes from Paracoccaceae bacterium, assembly GCA_021741465.1. Taxonomy (GTDB): domain Bacteria; phylum Pseudomonadota; class Alphaproteobacteria; order Rhodobacterales; family Rhodobacteraceae; genus Tabrizicola_A. The sequence goes on along the minus strand of JAIOXV010000088.1, from coordinate 7,314 downwards.
CCATGAAAACCCGGGTTTTCTTGCGCAAGCCGCTGGTGCCGGGCTTTTGTCCGGCAATGGGTTGGGTCTGGATGGTGCGCAGCGTCATGGCAGGTCTCACATTACAGGGGCGACAATTAAAAAACTGCCAAGCGCCGCCTCTGGCAAAGGCAGGGCGGCTTTGGCCCACAATAAGTCACCCGCCCCCCGGCGTGCAACCGCAACCCTTGCGGGGCGTTCGGGCCGGCGGGGCGCGCTGCGCTGTAAAAATTCAGCTGCGACAAAATCCACTTATGATCTGCATCAAATACAGCCCCCACAGACCGATCTATTCTGCACCAAAGGGCATTATCCGGGGGATACGCGGCATGAGACTGACGACACGCACAAATCTTGCAATGCGCACCTTGATGTTTTGCGCGGTAAACCCGGGCCAGATCGTGCGCAAACACGACGTTGCCGCCGCCTGCGGCGCCTCGGAAAACCATCTGGCGCAGGTGATCCACCTTTTGGCGCGCAAGGGATACATCAAAACCCAGCGCGGCCGTTCGGGTGGGCTGATGCTGGCACATGCGCCCGAAAAGATCGGTGTGGGCGAGGTGTTTCGGGCCTTTGAGGCGGTCTTGCCCTTTACCGAATGCACCGAGGAAAAGCAGGCAAGCTGCCCGCTGGCCGCCTGTTGCCGGCTGAAATGCGTGCTGCAAGAGGCGCTGGATGCCTTCTATGCCCGGCTCGACCAATCGACCCTGGCCGATCTGGTGCGCGACAACACCGACCTTGCGACGCTTTTGAAAGTGGCATGAGCCTAGCGGCCCCAGCGGCGCAAACGCAGCGCATTGCCCAGCACAAAGACCGAAGACAGCGCCATAGCCCCCGCCCCCAACATGGGCGACAGCTGCGGGCCGCCAAAAGGCACCAAGACCCCCGCCGCCACCGGGATAAGAAGCGCATTATAGCCAAAGGCCCAGATCAGATTCTGCCGGATGTTGCGCATCACCGCGCGTGACAGGCCAATGGCCTGCACAACCCCCATCGGATCGCCCCGCATCAAGACCACATCGCCCGCCTCGATCGCCACATCGGTGCCGGTGCCCATGGCAATGCCGACATCGGCCACGGCCAGTGCAGGTGCATCGTTCAACCCGTCGCCGACGAACACGGTATCGGCGCCGAGTGCGGCCACCACCTCGGCTTTTTGTGCAGGCATAATGCCTGCATGTATATGCTTAATACCCAGATCAGCCGCAACCGCCCGCGCGGTGGCTTCCGCGTCGCCGGTGATCATCACCGATTGAAGCCCAAGCTTTTCAAGCGCTTCGACGGTGGCGCGCGCGGTTGCCTTCACCGGATCGGCCACCAGAATGGCTGCCTCGGCGGTTGCGTTCCGTCCCACCAGCAACACGCCCTGCCCTTTGTCCTGCGCGACCTTGCACATCTGTGCAAGACCGGGATCCAGCGGCGCGAAAAGCCGCGCAGACCCGACCAGAACCTTTTGCCCCGCCACCACAGCCTCGGCGCCTTTGCCGGGATGGGCGTGAAATCCCGTGGCCTCGGGCAGGGTCAGGCCGCGGCGCGCGGCCTCATCCAGAACCGCGCCGGCAAGCGGGTGTTCCGAGCCGCGCTCCACCGCCGCGGCAAGCGCCAAAATAGCGTCTGCATCAACGCCTTGAAGGGTTTCAACCGCCTGCACTTTGGGCTTGCCCATCGTCAAGGTGCCGGTCTTGTCAAAGGCCACGCGCCCGGCGGTTTCAAGCCGCTGCAGGGCTTCGCCCTTGCGAAACAGCACGCCAAGCTCTGCCGCGCGCCCGGTTCCGACCAAGATCGACACCGGTGTTGCCAGCCCCATCGCACAGGGGCAAGCAATGATAAGCACCGAAACACCCGCTACCAGGGCCTGCGCCAATCCCGGCCCGAAAACCATCCAGACCGCAAAGGTCAGAACCGCAAGCGACATGACCACCGGCACAAACCACAGCGTGATACGGTCCACCAGCGCCTGAACCGGCAACTTGCCACCCTGCGCTTCGGCCACCATCGCGATGATGCGCGACAAGACCGTGGCCGCGCCCACCGCCCGCACCTCCATCACCAGCCCGCCCGTGCCATTGACCGTGCCGCCGGTCAGCGCGTCCCCGGGTCCTTTGGCCACTGGCAGCGCCTCGCCTGACAGCATGGATTCGTCGATGCTGGACTGCCCTTGCAGCACCAGCCCATCCACCGCCACCCGCTCACCGGGACGCAGGCGCACCCGGTCGCCCACCATCAGGGCAGCAATCGGCACCTCTTGCGGCTCAGACTCGGCATCGGGGCCAAGGCGCAGCGCAGATTTGGGCTGCAGCGCCACCAGCCGGGCAATCGCCGCCCCGGCGCGCCCGCGCGCCCGCGCCTCAAGGCTGCGCCCCAGCAATATCAAGGTGACAATGACTGCCGCCGCCTCGAAATACACGGCGCGCGAGGCGGGTGGCACAAGGCCGGGGGCAAACAGTACCAGCGCAGAATAGGCCCAAGCAGCCCCCGCCCCCAAGGCGACAAGGCTGTTCATGTCGGGGCTGGCACGCAAAAGTGCCGGAATGCCTTTGCGGAAAAACCGCGCACCGGGCCAAAGCAAAACCAGCGTCACCAGCACGAATTCGGCCAGCCAAAGGCTTTGCGGCGCGATAAGCCCATGCAGAAAATAGTGAAAACCCGGCACCAGATGGCCGCCCATTTCGGCCACGAAAACCGGCAAGGTCAGGGCCGCAGACAGGGCCGCGGCACGCCAAAGCCGCGCCTCTTCGGCCTTTGGATCGGCACCGCCGCTTTCCGCCATGGGCGCGGCTTGAAAGCCCGCGCGGGTAACGGCGGCGGCCAGGGTGCCGGCCCCCACCTCCCCCCAAAGCGTAACGGTTGCGGCGCGGGTGACAAGGTTTGCCGTGGCCTCGGCCACCCCCGGTTGGGCACGCAAAACCCGTTCGACCCGGCCCGTGCAGGCCGCACAGGTCATGCCGTCAACCGCCAAAACCACCTGCCTTTGGCGCGGCGGATAACCCGCATGGGCCAAGGCAGCGGCCATGGCGGCCGGGGTAGCCGGGGCGTCAAAGCGCACCTCGGCGGTTTCAGTACCAAGGTTGACGTTGGCGCTTGTCACGCCGTCCTGGGCCGAAAGCACACGTTCGGCGCGCGCCACACAAGAGGCGCAGCTCATACCGTCAAGCTGAAAGCGAAGGGTCTGGGTCATGGCTTCATATGGGTGCCTGTCCCCGCGTCCTGCAAGACCCAAACCGACAAATGCCACCAAAGGCCCCTTGCACATTGGCCGGTCTTCCCCCAACTCTTGCCCAAGATAAAGGAGCATCTGCCATGACCCTGCTTTCCGTTCCCGACATGTCCTGCGGCCATTGCAAAGCCTCGGTCGAGGCGGCACTTGCCCCGCTTGCCGGCATGGCCCCGGTCGAGGTTGACCTGACCGTGCGACAGGTGCGCATCGCAGGCCCTGCCGCCCCGGCACTGGCCGCCCTTGATGCCATCGGCTTTCCGGCAACCGAGATTGCAGCCAGATAGATCACGACAAGCTGATCGCACCGGCCCGCAGACCCCGATTCTTTCCATTGCCGCATCGAAAAAACCGCGTTAAATGGCCGTAATCCTGTCGTCATTTCGGCCCGCCTTGGCCCGGATCGGCCCGCAGGATCGTCACCGGCAGAACGCCGGGACAATCACGCAATGAGAGCGGAGCAGTCAGATGTCGAATTCCACCACCCCTCAGCAGGGCGGCAGCAACACGCCAGCCCCCCAACAGGGCCAATCGGGCGGCGCGCCCACGCAGCAACAGGGCAGCCAGCCCGTGATCCGCGACTGGGCGTCGATCTAAGGCGAAAGGGCCGGCCTTCGGGCTGGCCCTTCGCGTTTTGCAATGGCTGAGCCCGTTTCCTCCATCTTGAACCTTGGCCCGGCCAGCGAGGCGGCCTTTGCCCGTGCGGGCATCCACTCGGCTGAGGATGTCCGGCAAATGGGGGCGGATGCGGCCTATTTGCGGCTGATGGAAAGCGGCACCCAGCCCCATTTCATTGGCTATTATGTCCTGGTCATGGGCTTGCAGGGCCGCCCGTGGAATGATTGCCAAGGCGATGAGAAACGGGCGCTGAGAGTGAAGTTTGACGCGTTGAAAGCGCGGGCGCGGGCCTCGGTTGGGGCGGATGATGCGCTGGATGCAGCGCTGGCTGCGATTGGCGTGGTGCCAAAGCGGCCCTAGCGGCGCAGGATCATCCGGTCAGCGGCAATTTCAATCGCATAGCGGCCCAGATAATCCATCCCCAAAAGCGAGCCGTCCATCTCGCCCTCGTTAACCCAAGCGCCAAGGCTGTCATCGTGATAGGGCCCAAGTGTGACATCTGTCAGCCGCACCCGCGCCGTGCGCACGATGCCGTTGGCGGTTTGCGAACGTCCTGCATAGACCAAGCCTGCCACATCAATGCCTAGCCGCGCCGCATCACGCTGCGACAGCACCACACCCGAAGCCCCGGTATCGACCATAAAGCGCATCGGTTGGCCCGAAATCGTCAGCGTCAGGTGGTAATGCCCATCATCCGAGCGGGGAATTTCCACGGTTTGCGCGGTTTCGCGCTGGGAGGCGATGACATTGTGGCGGATGTCTTGCCAAAGCCCATAGCCCGCCATCAGCCCGACAAGGATCATCCCCCAAGCCAAAAGCCCGCGCAAGCCCTGCCCCAGCCGCCCGCGATATTCGGCAAAGGCCCAGCCCAGAACAGCGGCCAAAAGCAGCCCAAGATACAAGAACTGGCCGAAATTGTCGCCGCCCATCAGATCAACCCCGTGCCACGCACCCCGTCGATGACGAATTGCACCGACAAAGCGGCCAAAAGCATGCCCAAAAGCCGGGTGATAACGATGGTGCCGGTGCGTCCCAGCAGCCGTTCAAGCGGCGGGGCGGCCAGAAGGAAAGCATAGGTCACCGCCATCATCGCCGCCATCAACCCGATCACCGCCCCGGTCGCGGCCCAATCGCCGCCGCCCTGCCCGATCAGCAAGATCATGGTGGCAATCGCCCCCGGCCCGGCAATCAGCGGCGTGGCCAGGGGAAAGACCGAAGGGTCATGGTCGGGGTCTGCGTGCTGGCCCTCGCGCCGCTGGGTCCGGCGTTCAAAAAGCATGTCGAGTGCTGTCAGGAACAGCAATATCCCGCCCGCGATGCGAAAAGCCGGCATCGAGATGCCGACAAAGGTCAAGATCGCCTCGCCCGCCACCCCGAAGAGCAGCAACAGGGCCGCAGCTATCAGGCAGGCCCGGCCCGCCATCGCCCTGCGGCGGGTGGCATCCATGCCGCGGGTCAGCGCGATGAAAAGCGGCACGATGCCCGGCGGGTCGATCACGACAAAAAGCGTGGCAAAGGCGGTGATGAAAAAGGCACTGTCCATGGCCCAAAGCTAGGGCGGCGGCGCGGACGGTGCAACACCTGTCTCGGGCACACGGCGCGCGGGCCGGTTTTTGCTGGCCGAATGGGGGAAGATGCCGTAAAGCGCTGCCCCAGACGGGCATCCGCCCCAAAAGACCCGCAAAAGACCCCAAACACGCAAGACCCCAAACACTCAAGACCCAAGATAAGGACGCCGCGTTTGCGCGACATCATCGCCCGATGCGAGGCCAAGGGCCTTCGGATGACCGACCAGCGCCGCGTTCTGGCGCGGGTGATCGGCACGTCCGAAGACCACCCCGATGTCGAAGAGCTTTATGCCCGCGCCAGCGCCATAGACCCCAAGATCTCGCTTGCCACGGTGTACCGCACGGTCAAGCTGCTGGAAGAGGCGGGAATTCTGGAAAAGCTGGAATTTGGTGATGGGCGCGCGCGTTATGAAGACGCCGAACGCGATCATCACGACCATCTGATTGATGTCGCCTCGGGGCTGGTGATTGAATTTGTTGACCCCGAAATCGAGGCCTTGCAGGAAAAGATTGCCGCGCGGCTGGGCTATCGGCTGATCGGGCATCGCTTGGAACTTTTGGCCGTGCCGCTGAAGAAATCCACAAAATCGTGAGAAAAACCGACAATCCCGCGGCAACCTTGCTGATGGTCGGGTCCATGGCGGCGTTTGCCGTTGAGGACCTGTTCTTGAAACGCGCGGCCATGGCACTGCCGCCGGGACAGGTGATTGCCATGACCGGCTTTGGCGGGGCGCTGGTGTTTTGGCTGATCGCCTATCTGCGCGGCCAGCCCATCCTGACACGGCGCGCATTGCGCGGGGCGCCTTTGTTGCGCGCCTTGTCAGAGGCCGGCGCCACCATGCTTTATGTCACGGCCCTTGCGCTGATCCCTTTGTCGATCAATTCGGCGCTGTTGCAGGCCTCGCCTTTGGTGGTCACGTTGGGGGCCGCGTTGTTTTTGGGCGAGCCGGTGGGCTGGCGGCGCTGGTCGGCCATAGCGGTGGGGTTTGGCGGCGTGTTGATCGTGCTGCAACCCTGGACGGACCAGTTCCAGATTGCCGGTCTTTTGACGGTGCTGTGCGTGGTGGTTCTGGCCGCGCGCGATCTGGCCACCCGCGCGATGCCAGCCGAAATTGGCACGTTTCAGCTGACCACCTGGGCCTATCTGGCGCTGGTTCCGGCCGGGCTTTTGCTGATGGTTCTGGCCGCAGAGGGGGCAGAGCCGGTCACGGTGACCCGCTGGCTGGACCTTGGCCTTGCGCTGGTATCAGGGCTTTTCGGCTATTACGCAGTGACTTCAGCCATGCGGTTGGGCGAAGTCGCCGTGGTCGCACCGTTCCGCTATACACGGCTGGTCTTTGCCCTGACCCTTGCCGTGGTCTTCTTGGGCGAACGGCCGGGGCCTGCAATGCTGATCGGGGCTGCACTTATCATCGGATCGGGGCTTTACACCTTTGCCCGCGAACGGATGCGCGCCAAGGCCAGCGCAGCCGCCACCGCCCCGCGTTAGGGCCTTTTGTGCCACAGCCGCGCCGCGTTACCCCCAACAATGCCGCGCCGCAGAGACTTTCCATCACGCCCCCAAAGGTGTATGAGGCGGGCCAGAGCATTTCAGGCCAAGGAAGCGCCCCATGAGCACGATCATCGACATTCACGCCCGCGAAATTCTGGACAGCCGGGGCAACCCGACGGTCGAGGTTGATGTGACCCTTGAAAGCGGCGCGATGGGCCGGGCTGCGGTGCCTTCGGGGGCCTCGACGGGCGCGCATGAGGCCAATGAACGCCGCGATGGCGACAAGGCGCGCTATTTGGGCAAGGGCGTGCTGGAAGCCGTGGCCGCCGTGAACGGCGAAATCGCCGAAGATCTGGTCGGGTTTGACGCCACCGAACAGGTTGGCATCGACCGCAGCATGATCG
>JAIOXV010000087.1 GCA_021741465.1 Paracoccaceae bacterium | reverse complement strand
AAAGCGGCTGCGGCAAATCCACCTTTGCCAAGGTGCTGATGGGGTTGGAAACGGCCACGTCCGGCTCGATCATGCTGTTTGATGAAAACGTGCAGTCGACCCCGATCACCAAGCGCAACACCGATACCGTGTCTTCGGTGCAGATGGTGTTCCAAAACCCCTTTGACACCTTGAACCCGTCAATGACCGTGGGCCGCCAGATCATCCGCGCGCTTGAGATTTTCAAGCAAGGCGCGACGGATGAGGACCGTCAGGCGCGGATGCTGGAACTGCTTGATCTTGTAAAGCTGCCACGCGCCTTTGCCGAACGCATGCCGCGCCAGCTTTCCGGCGGGCAAAAGCAACGCGTTGGCATCGCGCGCGCCTTTGCAGGCGGCGCCAAGGTGGTGGTGGCCGATGAACCGGTCTCGGCCCTGGACGTCAGCGTTCAGGCCGCAGTGACCGATCTTTTGATGGATATTCAGCGCGAAAACGGCACCACGCTTTTGTTCATCAGCCATGATTTGTCCATCGTGCGCTATCTCTCGGACAGGGTGATGGTGATGTATCTGGGCCATGTGGTGGAAATGGGCACGACCGATGAGGTGTTCCAGCCGCCCTATCATCCCTACACAGAAGCACTTTTGTCCGCCGTGCCGATCGCCGATACCCGGGTCACGCGCAAGCGCATCGTGCTGGAAGGCGATATTCCTTCGGCCGTCAACCCGCCGCCCGGTTGCCCGTTCCAAACCCGCTGTCGCTGGAAATCCGAGGTTCCGGGCGGGCTGTGCGACCGCGAGATGCCCGAAGTGAAGGTGCTTGCAGGGGGGCATCAGATCAAATGTCACCTTGGCGCAGATGTTCTGGCCAAGATGGAGCCTGTCATCAAGATTGCCGCAGAATAGGCTTTGGTGCGCAACTTTTGGGGCGGGGACACCCCGCCCTGACCTTGCCCGCAATACTTGCCGGGTTCAGCCCCGCGTGGCGCAAAATGGCCCAGCCCAAGGTCGCCTAGCCCAAGGTCGCCTAGCCCAAGATCGCCTTGACGTAGTTTTTCGTCTCGGCAAAGGGCGGGATGCCGCCGTGCTTTTCCACCGCTCCGGGGCCCGCGTTATAGGCCGCAAGGGCCAGACGCCAACTGCCAAACCGCGAATACATCATCGCCAGATAGCGCGCGCCGCCGTCAAGGTTCTGGTGGGGGTCTTTGGCATCGACGCCGAGCTTGGCCGCCGTGTCGGGCATAAGCTGCGCCAAGCCGGTTGCCCCGGCATGGCTGACCGCATGCGGGTTCCAACCGGATTCCTGTTGCACAAGCCGCAAGAACAGATCCTCGGGCACCCCATGCTTGCGCGCGGCGGCCTTGGCCACCTCAAGATAAGCGCCTTTGTAATTGCCGCGATAGCGCGGCAAGGACGTGCTGTCGCCCTTGGCACCGTCTTTGGGCGCATTGGGCTTCAGCCGATCGGAAAAGTCATATTGCTTGGACAGCCGGCCATCCAGCAAAGCGGTTTGCGATTTGAAAAGCGTATTGCGGCTTTTGCTTGACCCTGAAAGCTTCAGCCCCTCGGCATCGGCCATACCCGAAACCGCCAGCGACAGCGCCAGCATCAGGGTTGAAAAAAGGCGCAACCGCGTCATTGAGAAATCCGGCAAGATCATTGTTGCACCGACTATAGGAATTTTACCGCCAAGCGCCAGAGCCAAGCCGACAAGCCCGGCAATTTCCTGCCCGAAGGCCCTGCCCTTTCGCGTTGGTTGCAGCCTTTGGCACGGCGCTTTATAGGTTTTGTTAACCACACTTCGGCAGATTGCTGAAGACAGAAGGAATCAGGGAGATTTTCATGGCAGGCTCGGTCAACAAGGTCATTTTGGTGGGCAATCTCGGGCGCGACCCCGAAGTGCGGTCTTTTCCCAATGGCGGCAAGGTTGTGAACCTGCGCATTGCCACATCAGAAACCTGGCGCGACAAGCAGTCGGGCGAACGCAAGGAACGCACCGAATGGCATTCGGTTGCAATCTTCAACGAAAACCTTGCCAAGATCGCCGAGCAATATCTGCGCAAGGGCTCGACCGTCTATATCGAAGGCCAGCTTGAAACCCGCAAATGGCAAGACCAATCGGGGGCAGACCGCTACACCACCGAAATCGTGTTGCGCCAGTTCCGCGGGGAATTGACGCTGCTGGGCGGGCGCGACGGGGCCAGCGGTGGCGGGGCACAGGGCGGCGGTGGCGGCGGCTATGACGACTATCAGGGCGGTGGCCAAGGTGGTGGTCAGGGCGGCGGCGGCTATGGCGGCGGGCGCAGCGCGGGCGGCTCCAGCGCCGCACGTCCCGACCTTGACGACGAAATTCCGTTCTGATCGGCAAAAGGCAGGTGGGTTATGGTCTGAGCCTCTGGACCTTGGGCAAGGAATTCCCTATATAATCGGTCAACAAAACGCGCGAGACCGGAATGAACCAGCCGCAAGACCATATGGAAGGGGCGCCGTTGATACGCCCCTCCTCCACCGACCACCCGCTTTATGACCAGGTGGTGGACGCATGCCGTACGGTGTTCGACCCGGAAATTCCGGTGAATATCTTTGACCTCGGCCTGATATACACCATTGAAATAACGTCAGAAAATGATGTCTCCATCATGATGACCCTGACCGCACCCGGCTGCCCGGTGGCGGGCGAAATGCCCGGCTGGGTGCAAGATGCGGTGGAACCGGTGGCAGGGGTCAAATCGACCCAGGTCGCCATGACATTCGACCCGCCCTGGGGCATGGAAATGATGTGGGATGAAGCGCGGTTGGAACTGGGCTTTATGTAGCAGGCGCCCTGTGGCGCATGGCCGCAAGAGGCGCGCCGCGCCAGTTTGGGTTGAAAGAGGGTCTGAACGGTTTCGACACAGAAGCGAGATGGCCGATCTTGTCCCGCTTGGAATTTTGCGCGCAAGACCCTAAATACAGGGAAAAGGAGCATCCCATGTTCGGCATTCCCGGCAAAGCCGCCGTCACGCTGACTTCCACCGCCGCCCGGCAGGTGGCGCGGCTTATGGACAAGCAGGGCGCTGCGGGTCTGCGGATCGGCGTCAAGAAGGGCGGCTGCGCCGGCATGGAATATACCATGGACTATGTCGCCGAGCAGAACCCGCTGGACGAGGTTGTCGAACAGGATGGCGCGCGCGTGTTCATTGCGCCGATGGCTCAGATGTTCCTGATAGGCACCGAGATCGACTATGAGGTCGATCTGTTGCAGGCGGGTTTCAAATTCCGCAATCCCAACGTCGCCGAGGCCTGCGGCTGCGGCGAATCCATCAAGTTCAAGGACGCCCCTGCGGCCTGAACCCGCTTTTTCGTCGAAAAAGCGCCCCTGCCCGAAGGCTCGGCCCTTTTGTAACGCCGTCAGACCCGCTAACCCTGAGATATTGACAGGAGGGGCATGATGCGCAAACTGGCGGCTGGCAACTGGAAGATGAATGGCACAAGGGCTGGGCTGGACATGGTCACAGCACTGCTGGCGGCCCAACCAAACCCGGGCTGCGACATGCTGCTATGCCCCCCCGCCACCTTGATTTCGGCCATGACCGCAGCGGCGCGGGGCTCGCGCCTGATGGTTGGCGCACAGGATTGCCACGCCAAGCCTTCGGGGGCCCATACCGGAGATCTCGCGGCGCCGATGTTGGCCGATGCAGGTGCGACCCATGTCATCCTTGGCCATTCCGAACGCCGCGCGGATCATGGTGAAACCGACGATCAGGTGTGCGCCAAGGCCGAGGCGGCGCTTGCGGCGGGGCTTGTTGCAATCGTCTGCCTGGGCGAAACCGAAGACCAGCGCGACGTGGGCCAGACGCTGGACGTCATCGCAGCGCAGCTGGACGGCTCGGTTCCCGCCGGGGCAACGGCAGCCAATCTGGTGATCGCATGTGAGCCGGTCTGGGCCATTGGCACCGGCCGCACCCCGACCCTCGCCCAGATTGCCGAAGTGCATGGTTTCTTGCGCGCCCGCCTTGCCACGCTTGTCGGAGTCGCCGCCGCCGAGACCCGGCTGCTGTACGGCGGTTCGGTCAAACCCGGCAACGCGGCTGAAATCTTTGCCCTGCCCCATGTCGATGGGGCGCTGGTTGGTGGCGCAAGCCTGAAAGCCGAGGATTTTGCCCCGATCGTTGCCGCACTTTCCGCCGCCTGAACCCGCGCTGTGTCGCAAACAGTCATGCAAGGCAGCCAAGGCTTTGCCACAAGGACGCCATGACACACCTTCCCCTTGCCCAAAGCCGCCAGACCAGCCTTTTCACGGCGAACATGATCTGCATGGCCTCGATGTTGATCTGGGCGGCCGGTCTTCCCGCCGCTGATCTGCTTATTCCGCTGTTGATCCCTGAACAGTTGAATGCGCTGCGCATGACGCTTGCCGGTGCGTTCTTGGTGGTGCTTTGGGCGCTGCTTGAAGGTCTGGGGCCGCTTTTGCGGGTCAATTGGCTGAAGGGCATTGCCGTCGGCAGCCTGATCGGCCTTGGGGCGTGGTTCTTGATCCGGGGGCAGGCCATTGGCGGCGCGGTAACGGCTGCGGTCATTTCATCAACCCTTCCGGTCGTCGGCATCGCGATCGAGGTGGCGCTGGACGGGCGCAAGGTGACGCTGGCGCTGATCCTTGGGTTGGTCCTGTCGCTTGTCGGCGGGGTCTTGGCGCTGGATACCGGCGGGGCTGGGGCCGGTCTTTCGATGGGATGGGGCGCGCTTTTGTGCTTTTGTTCGGTCGTCAGTTTCACCATCGGCTCGCGGCTTACGGTCACCGCCTTTCCCAAGGAAACGCCGGTTGGTCGCACTGCGGTAACGCTGTTTGGTGCCGCGGTGGCCGCCTGTATCGTGGCGGGCTTGCAAGTGGCCTTCGGCGGCGAGATGCCCAGCTTTGCCAGCTGGGGGGCCAAGGAAATCGGCGCGATCTTGCTGTTCTCGGTCGGCGCTTTGGGCATCAGCCAGGTGATGTGGATCATGTCGGTTGAACGGCTTGGCATCGGGCTTTCCGCGCTGCACATCAATGCCGCCCCGTTTTACGTCATGCTGATCCTGTTTGCCCTTGGCGCGGCATGGAGCTGGCCGCAGGCCTTTGCCGCCGCCCTTGTGGGCCTTGGCGTCTTGATCGCGCAAGGCATCCTGCCCCTGCCCTTTGGGCGTCGCGCATGAAGACATTGCACCAATCGGCAACCGATCCTGCCTTCGTGCAAAACCCCTATCCGTTTTACGAAACGGCGCGTGCGGCAGGCCCATTCTTTCGTTGGGCCGAATATGACCTGACTTGCACCGGTAATTGGGCCGCCGTGAACGCGATTTTCCGCGACCGCCGCTTTGGCCGCGAAGTGCCCGCCGAAATGGCCCCGGCGATCCCTGACCATCTGCGTCCCTTTTACGCGGTTGAGGCCCACTCCATGCTGGAGCTTGAACCGCCCCGGCACACGCGGCTGCGCTCTTTGGTGTTGCGCGCCTTCACGACGCGGCGGATCAATGCCCTGCAGCCCGAGATTGCCGCCCTGACCCATGAGCTGATCGACGCCCTGCCTTGCGCGGGTGAGTTTGATCTGTTGCGCCATTTCGGCCAGCGCCTGCCCGTCATCGTCATCGCGCGGCTTCTGGGCGTGCCGGAAGAGATGTCGGACGACCTGCTGCGCTGGTCCAACGCCATGGTCGGCATGTATATGGCCGGGCGCAGCCGGCAGACCGAAGACCGCGCCGTGGCCGCGACCGAGGCGTTTGTGGCCTTCATGCGCGGCTATGTCGATGCCCGCCGCCGCGACCCGCGCGACGATCTGATAACCGAATTGATCGCCGCCGAAGAGGGCGGTGAAAAACTGACAACAGACGAGCTTATCACCACCTGCATCCTGCTTTTGAACGCCGGCCATGAGGCGACGGTGCATACCATCGGCAATGGGGTGAAGACGATTTTGCAAACCGGGCACGGCATCACCGAGGCAACGGCGGAAGCAACCGTTGAAGAAATCCTGCGCTATGATCCGGCGCTGCACATGTTCACCCGCTGGGCCTATGACGACATCGAGGTGATGGGCCAGACCTTCCGGCGCGGCGATCAGGTTGGCTTGCTGCTGGCCGCCGCCAACCGCGATCCCGGCCAATGGGAAGCGGCTGGAAAATTCAACCCGAACCGCCCGGTCAAGCCCGTGGCCACCTTTGGCGCGGGCCTGCATTTTTGCGTTGGCGCCCCCTTGGCGCGGCTGGAACTTGTCACCGCCCTGCCGATCCTGTTTGCCCGCCTGCCGGGGCTAAAGCTGGTGGGGCGTCCGGACTATGGCGATGTCTACCATTTCCATGGGCTAACTCGGCTGATGGTGCGCCGCTGATCCACCTGCGGTGCGGGGCTGGCTTACAGCGGCAAGACAGTGGTGGATTTGATCTCTTCCATGCTGAGAAGCGCGGTCACGTTGTGGATTTTCACTTCGGAAATCAGCGCCTGATAGAAGGTGTCATAGGCGCGCGCATTCTTGACCCGCACCTTCAGGATATAGTCGATATCGCCCGCCAGCCGATGCGCCTCCAGCACCTCGGGGCGGCGCTTTAGCGCATCAAGAAAGCGGTGCTGCCAGTCGGCCTCATGCTCAGAGGTGCGGATCAGCACGAAAAAGCACGCCTCCAGCCCCAGCGCTTCGGCATCCAGAATGGCCGTCTGGCGGGTGATGATGCCGGTTTCCTTCATCCGCCGGATACGATTCCACACCGGCGTCTTGGAAGAGCCGACCTTGCGGGCGATTTCATCCAGCGACTGGCTGGCATCGGCCTGCAACTCGGCAAGGATTTTCCGGTCAAGATCATCAATCCGGTCAGACATTCGCACAAACCCCAATTCCCTGGAACCGTGTTCCGTTCGCGGGCAATATCGGAACAAATTTCCTTATTGGCAAGGGTATATGGCGCACAAGTGGGAAATTATCCTATATTCACATGAAGAAACCCTGAGTGCCGCCATGCCCCCTTTGCCGCCCATTTCCCCCGTTCACTTTGCCGGCGCCGGCCCCGGTGCCGCAGCCCATCTGACGCTTGGGGCCTATCAGGCCCTGCAAGCCGCCGATGTGGTGATCCATGATCGGCTGGTTGGCCCCGAGATCATGGCGCTGATCCCGGCCCATGTTGTCCGCGTGGATGTGGGCAAAGAGGGCTTCGGCCCATCGGCCGGGCAAGATGCCATCAACGCCGCAATCGTTGCCCATGCCCTGTCAGGCGCGCGGGTGGTGCGGCTGAAGGGGGGCGATCCGGGCATCTTTGGCAGGCTTGACGAAGAGCTTGACGCGCTGGCCGCCCATGCCATCCCCTTTACCATCCTTCCCGGCCTGACCGCCGCCAGCGTGGCGGCAGCCCAGATCGGCCAAAGCCTGACAAAGCGCGGCCGCAACGCCAGCTTTCGCATCCTGACCGGCCACGACATGGCCGGTTTTGCCGAACAGGATTGGCGCGGCCTTGCCCGTGCGGGCGAAGTTGCCGCGATCTATATGGGCAAGAAATCTGCCCGCTTCGTGCAGGGCCGGTTGATGATGCATGGCGCAAGCCCGGACACCCCGGTGACGCTGGTGGAAAATGTCTCACGCGCCGAGCAGCGGGTTTTGGACACCACCTTGGCCAGCCTGCCCGACGCCGCCGCCCAATGCGACGGCCCCGCCGTTATCCTGTACGGTCTGGCCCCCCGCGCCGCCGCAACCGCCCTTCTTACCTTGCACGAGGCCACAGCATGAGCCGCTTTTCCCCCAAAGTCATCACCGCCAACCGCCTGCGCGAAGGCGATGTGGTCTATCTGACCGTTGATGACCGCTGGACGCCCTGTCATCACGAAGCCGAGTTACTGGAAGACGAGGCCCACGCGCAACTGCGCCTGCTGGAGGCATCGGCGCAAAAGCTGCTGATCGTCGGCCCCTATCTGGCCGAGGCCAAGGCCGGCCCTAACGGCCCCGAACCCACCCATTTCCGCGAGGCGTTCCGCACCCGCGGCCCTTCGAACTATCCCCACGGCAAACAAGCCGATTACGCGCTTTAAGGTCCAGCCATGTATTCCTATTCCGACTTTGACGAGGCCTTCGTGCGCGCCCGCGTGGCGCAATTCACCGATCAGATCGAGCGGCGGCTGGACGGGTCTTTGACCGAAGACGAGTTTCGTCCCCTGCGCCTGATGAACGGGCTTTATCTGCAACTGCACGCCTATATGCTGCGTGTGGCGATTCCCTATGGCACGGTTTCGCCCCGCCAGATGCGGCAATTGGCAATGATTGCAGACACTTGGGACAAGGGCTATGGCCATTTCACCACCCGGCAGAACATTCAGTTCAACTGGCCAAAACTGCCCGATGTGCCTGCGGTTCTGACCGCTTTGGCCGATGTGGAAATGCATGCGATCCAGACCAGCGGAAATTGCGTGCGCAATGTCACGGCCGACCATTTCGCCGGGGCCGCCGCAGATGAAATCGAAGACCCCCGGCCCTATGCCGAACTGCTGCGCCAATGGTCCACCGACCACCCCGAGTTTCAGTTCCTGCCGCGCAAGTTCAAGATCGCCATCACCGGTGCGCCGAAGGACCGTGCGGTGACCAAGGCCCATGACATCGGCCTGCGCATGGTGCGCAATGCGGCAGGCGAAACCGGGTTTGAGGTGATCGTGGGCGGTGGGCTTGGTCGCACCCCGATGATCGGCATGGTGGTGCGCGCGTTCCTGCCCGTCGAAGACCTGTTGCCCTATGTCGAGGCGGTTCTCAGCGTTTATAACGTGCTGGGCCGTCGCGATAACAAATACAAGGCGCGCATCAAGATCACGCTGCATGAAACCGGCCAAACCGAAATCACCCGGCAGATCGAGGCGCGGTTTGCCGAACTGAAACCTCTTTTCGGCGGGCAAGACCAAAGGCTTTTGGCCGATATTCGCGCGGCCTTTGCCCCGCCCGTCTTCCGCACCGCACCGACCGACGCGTTTGATGCCTTTTACCGGGCGGACCCCGTTTTCCGGTCCTGGGCCGATACCAACCTGTCGCCGCACCGCAATGACCAATACGCCATTGTCACCGTGTCGATCAAAGCCCATGGCCAGACACCGGGCGATGCCACCTCAGACCAGATGCGGGTTCTGGCCGATCTGGCCGAAACCTATGGCCACAGCGATCTTCGCATCAGCCATGAGCAGAATGTGATCTTGCCCCATGTTCATAAATCCGACCTGCCAACGGTGCATGCGGCCTTGGTCAAGGCCGGGCTTGGCACGGCCAATGTCGGGCTGATTTCGGATATCATTGCTTGCCCCGGCATGGATTACTGCGCGCTGGCAACCGCGCGGTCGATCCCTGTTGCACAGGAAATTGCGCTTCGTTTCAATGAATTGCAGCTGGAACATGATGTAGGACCTTTGAAGATCAAGATCTCGGGCTGCATCAATGCCTGTGGGCATCACCATGTCGGGCATATCGGCATTCTGGGGCTGGATCGGGCGGGGGTTGAGAACTATCAGATCACCCTTGGCGGCGATGGCAGCGAAGATGCGGTGATCGGGGAAAAGACCGGTCCGGGCTTTGCCTATGACCAGGTGGTGCCTGCGGTCGAACGGATCGTTCTGGCCTATCTTGGGCTGCGCCAATCGGCCGAGGAAACCTTCCTGCAGGCCTATGCCCGCGTCGGGATCGGCCCGTTCAAGGCCGCGCTATATGAGGCGGACGCACGGGATGCTGCTTAGGCTTGATCGCGCCAGCATTGCCGACAGGGTGGCAGCGCTGAATGCGCGCTATCGCCATCATTCGGCGACTGCCGTCTTGGAACACGCGCTGAAAGACCCCGAATTGGGGCAAGTGGCGCTGGTGTCGTCTTTTGGCGCGGAATCGGTGGTGCTTTTGCATCTGGTTTCGGTGATCGCACCGGAAACGCCGGTGATCTTTGTCGACACAAGGATGCTCTTTGCAGAAACACTGGCCTATCAACGCGCCTTGGCCGACCGTCTGCCGCTGTGCGACATCCGCACCATCCGCGCCCGCAAGACCGAGGTGGATTTCAACGACCCCGACGGCACCCTGCATCAGTTTTCCACCGATGCCTGCTGTGCGGTGCGCAAGGTCGCCCCTTTGGAGCGCGCCTTGCAGGGCTTTGACGGCTGGATCACCGGGCGCAAACGCTTTCAGAACTCGGACCGGGGCACCATCGAGTTTTTCGAAAACGAAGGCGATTTCCGCATCAAGGTAAACCCTTTGGCCCATTGGGGCCGCGAGGATCTGGAAGACTATATCGTCAACAACGCCCTGCCCCGCCACCCTTTGGTGGCCAAGGGCTATCCCTCGATCGGCTGCGCGCCCTGCACGAGCCCGGTAAAGCCCGGCGAAGACCCACGCGCAG
Organism: Paracoccaceae bacterium; assembly: GCA_021741465.1. Classification (GTDB taxonomy): domain Bacteria; phylum Pseudomonadota; class Alphaproteobacteria; order Rhodobacterales; family Rhodobacteraceae; genus Tabrizicola_A. The sequence continues at coordinate 1,708 of JAIOXV010000087.1, read as the reverse complement.
GCCGCTGGCGTGGCAGTCAGAAATCCGAATGCGGCATCCATTTCGTGGGCGGCAAGCCCGTCAGAAACACAAAGGACAATGCGCTATGAGCGTTCTGGTCACCGACACGGGCTTTGCGCCCCTTCCCCCAGCACCGCAAACCGGGGTGGCTGACCTGGCCCATACCGATGATCCGGCCGCGCTGAACCTTGCGGGCCTGACGCTGATCCGCGTGCATGTTCCGGCCTTTTCCGATGGGCGCGGCTTTACCATTGGCCGCCGCTTGCGGATGCTGGGCTACACGGGCACCTTGCATGCCGTCGGGCCGATGATCGCCGACCAATATCCCATGGCCCGGCGCGTCGGATTTGACGCGGTCGAGATCCCTGACGAGATCGCGGCACGCCAACCGCAATCGCAATGGCTGACCCGCGCAAGCTGGCAAGCGCATGATTATCAGGCACGGCTGAAGGCCTGACTGGACCAAAGCGCCAAAAACTTGTAGTCACACAAACAAAACATGCCGCAGCGGCGCGGTGACCCTTTGGGGTTTCCCACATGCCGTTTTTGCAATATGTCTTCCACGTCTTTCGACGGAGTCTCTTGATGACCGCCTCTGCCCCTGCGACTGCCAAGCCCCACCTGCCCGACGCCCAGATCGTCACGCAGGTCAAACACTGGACCGACCGGCTGTTTTCGTTTCGCGTGACCCGGCCGCAATCCTTGCGCTTTCGTTCGGGAGAGTTTGTGATGATCGGCCTGCTGGGCGACAATGACAAACCGCTGTTGCGCGCCTATTCCATCGCCTCGCCCGCTTGGGATGACGAGCTGGAGTTTTATTCGATCAAGGTTCCAGATGGCCCGCTGACCAGCCGTTTGCAGCATATCGAAGTCGGGGACGAGATCATCCTGCGCCCCAAACCGGTGGGCACGCTGGTGCATGACGCGCTTTTGCCCGGCAAGCGGATTTACTTTTTGTCCACCGGCACCGGCTTTGCCCCGTTTGCCAGCCTTCTGCGCGAACCTGACACCTATGAAAAATACGATCAGGTCATCATGATGCACACCTGCCGCGAGGTGGCAGAACTGGAATATGGCCGCCAACTGGTGGAAGCGCTGCACGATGACCCGCTGATCGGTGAAATGGTGGCCGGAAAGTTGAAATACTATCCCACCACCACCCGCGAGCCGTTCCACCATATGGGCCGGGTCACCGACAATCTGCTGTCAGGCAAGGTGTTTGAAGACCTTGGCCTGCCAAAGATGAACCCTGAAGAAGACCGCGCCATGGTTTGTGGCAGCCTTGCCTTCAACATTGATGTCAAAGCCATTCTTGAAGGGTTCGGGCTGGTCGAGGGGGCAAATTCCGACCCCAAACAGTTTGTGGTGGAAAAGGCCTTTGTCGGCGACGGCATCTAGGGCCAGCAGCCCGCCACCCTGACCTGGGCCCAACAAAAAACCGCCGTGGAAGCACCACGGCGGTTTTTCTTTACCTTTTCAGGTGATTACATGCCAAGCGCGGTTTTCACGGCGTTCACAGCGCCTTCAACCATGGTCGGGTTGCTGGCCGCGGCTTCGACACCGGCTTTCAGCGTGGCCTTGGTGGCATCGTCCAAGGGCGATGCGTCGATCAGGCCCATGACTTTGGCCGCGTCGAATGCAGCCGGGTCCAGCACGGCCATGGCTTCTGCCATGCCATCGGTGGCGGCTTCGGTGGTTGCGGCGGCGG
>JAIOXV010000086.1 GCA_021741465.1 Paracoccaceae bacterium | reverse complement strand
CGGTCTTGATTTTGGAACAGGCCGGCGCAGTCAACATGGACGGGCGTGACCCTTCCGCACTCTGGCTTAAGCTGCTTGAGGCAGAGGATGCGCTGATACCTGACGGGCTGCATGTTGTTGGCCGTGCGATGAGCGCCGCCGCACGCGCTGAATATCTGGGCCTGCTGCCGCCGATGGATGCGGCCGAGCGCGCCAAAGTTGACGCTCAATTGCAGCAAGACACCGAAATTCCCGCAATTCTGCGGGCGCTCTCGGCGCGGTTCATTGCCCCGGTTCCCGGCGGCGACCTGATCCGCAGCCCGCAAATTTTGCCCACAGGGCGCAACATTCACGCCTTTGACCCCTTCCGCATGCCAACCGAATTCGCCCTGCGCGATGGGGCGGCACAGGCAGAACGGCTGCTGGCAACCCATCCTACCTTGCCCCGCTCCATTGCGCTGGTGCTTTGGGGGTCGGACAATATCAAATCCGATGGCGGTCCGATTGGTCAGGCCTTGGCGTTGATGGGGGCAAAGCCGCGCTTTGATGCATACGGGCGGCTTTGCGGGGCCGATCTTATTCCCTTGGCCGAGCTGGGACGTCCGCGCATTGATGTCTTGATGACCCTGTCGGGCATTTTCCGCGATCTGCTTCCGTTGCAAACCCGCATGTTGGCCGAAGCCGCCTATAAATGCGCGACCGCGGATGAACCTTTGTCGCAAAACTTTATCCGCGCCAATGCCTTGGATTATGCCGAACAAATGGACGTCGATATGGATACCGCATCCCTTCGGGTGTTTTCCAATGCCGAGGGGGCTTACGGGTCGAACGTCAATCAATTGGTCGACAGTTCCGCCTTTGGCCAAGAGGATGAGCTGGCAGATGCCTATGAAGCGCGCAAATCCTTTGCCTATGGGCGCGATGGCAAGGCCGTGAAAAACGCGGCAATGCTGCAAAAGACCCTGAAAAACGTTGAACTGGCCTATCAGAACCTTGAGTCGGTGGAATTGGGCGTCACCTCGGTCGATCACTACTTTGACACGCTTGGTGGTATTGCGCGGGCGGTGAAACGTCAACGCGGGTCCGATACGCCGGTTTACATCAGCGACCAGACCCGCGGCACCGGCAAGATCCGGACCTTGCGCGACCAGATCGCGTTGGAAAGCCGGTCGCGCACCTTGAACCCGAAGTTTTACGAAAGCCTCCTGAACCACGGGGCCGAAGGCGTGCGCCAGATCGAGGCTCATGTGACCAATACCATGGGCTGGTCGGCAACGACCGAAGCCGTGGAACCTTGGGTTTATCAGCGTCTGTCCGAAACCTTTGTGCTGGACGAGACCATGCGCAATCGGCTGGCAGCGCTGAACCCCGTCGCCTCGGCCCGAATGACCAACCGTTTGATCGAAGCCTCTGAGCGCGCCTATTGGACGCCGGATGCCGCAACCTTGGCCGCCCTGCAAGGGGCAGCCGATGAACTGGAAGATCGTCTCGAAGGGATCGCAGCCGAATGAGCCCCTTCATCACATCACAGCGCGACACCGCCGCCAGAACCCCTGGCGCGGATATTTCCCCACATATGAAAGGGGCAAGACCATGAGCCTTGATAACATTCCCGACCTGCGCGGCCTTGACGGCGACGGATCGGTGCAAGTCCATCTGGACGCCGACACCAAGATTGAAGGTGCCAAGGTCTTTTCGATCTATGGCAAGGGCGGGATTGGCAAATCGACCACCTCGTCCAACCTGTCAGCAGCCTTTTCCAAAATGGGCAAGCGCGTGTTGCAGATCGGCTGTGACCCGAAGCATGACAGCACCTTTACCCTGACCGGCCGGTTGCAGCCGACCGTGATCGACATTCTGAAAGAGGTGGATTTCCACCCCGAAGAATTGCGCCCCGAAGATTACGTCGCCACCGGCTTCAACGGCGTGAAATGCGTCGAGGCAGGTGGACCGCCGGCCGGCACGGGCTGTGGGGGCTATGTGGTGGGTCAGACGGTAAAGCTGCTGAAACAGCACCACCTTCTGGAAGACACCGATGTGGTGATCTTTGACGTGTTGGGCGATGTGGTCTGCGGCGGTTTCGCCGCCCCCTTGCAGCACGCCGACCGCGCCGTGATCGTCACCGCCAATGACTTTGACAGCATCTACGCGATGAACCGCATCATCGCCGCGGTGCAGGCCAAATCGGGCAATTACAAGGTGCAACTGGCCGGCTGCGTCGCCAATCGGTCGCATGCCACCGATGAGGTGGACCGCTATTGCGAGCGCGTCGGGTTCAACCGTCTTGCCCATATGCCCGACATCGATGCCATCCGCCGTTCCCGCCTGAAGAAAAAGACGCTCTTCGAGATGGATGATGCCGAAGACGTTGTGATGGCGCGCGCAGAATACATGAAACTGGCCGATGCCCTTTGGCGTTCGGTGCAGACACCCGGCACAACACCTGCGCCTTTGCCGGACCGCGAGATCTTCGAACTTCTGGGGTTTGACTGAATATGGCCGACTATTCCGCAACACGCGACCGGGTCGAACAATACTTTGACCGTTCCGCCACCAAAGTGTGGGAGCGGCTGACCTCGGACGCGCCGGTAAGTCGCATTCGCCAGACCGTCCGCGAAGGGCGCGACAAGATGCGTGCGCTGATGCTGGGCCGCCTGCCCGCCGATTTGCGCGGCGCACGGGTGCTGGATGCCGGCTGCGGTGCAGGACAGATGACGGCCGAACTTGCGGCGCGTGGTGCGGATGTGACGGCTGTGGATATCTCGCCCGCGCTGGTGGAGATTGCCCGCTCGCGTTTGCCGGCAGAACATGCGCCGCGCGTGACCTTTGCCGCGGGGGACATGACCGCGGCCCATCACGGCAGCTTTGACTATGTGCTGGCGATGGACAGCCTGATCTATTACGGCCCCGCCGATATTGCGGCCTCGCTCGATCGTCTGGGCACGCGGACACGTCAGGCGGTGGTGTTTACCGTCGCGCCCAAAACCCCATTTCTCATGGCCTTTTGGACCTTGGGAAAGGCGTTCCCACGGGCGGATCGCTCGCCCATCATGGTGCCGCATGCCTTTGACACCCTGAACACGGCAACCGGTGGACGGCTTGCGCAGATCGACCGGGTTTCGCGCGGGTTCTACATTTCCGAATGTCTGGAGTATCGCCCGTGATCTTCCGCAAAAAGCATATCCAACAGTTGGGTGCCGGATGGCTGCCCTATGCTGATGCTGTGTCCGAGGGCCTGCCTTTGGGGCAATTGTTGCGCTTGGGTCTGTTTCAGGTGTCGGTTGGCATGGCGACTGTGCTTTTGTTGGGCACGCTGAACCGGGTGATGATCGTTGAGCTTTCGGTGCCTGCGTCGATCGTCGCGCTGATGATTGCGTTGCCGGTGGTGTCAGCGCCGTTTCGCGCACTTTTGGGCCACAAGTCAGACAATCACAAAAGCTGGATCGGCTGGAAGCGCATTCCTTACCTGTGGTTCGGCAGCCTGTGGCAGATGGGCGGCCTTGCGGTGATGCCCTTTGCCTTGATCCTGCTGTCGGGCGATCAGATTCACGGCCCCGAATGGGCCGGCCAGGCACTGGCCGCGATTGCGTTTCTGATGACTGGCGTCGGCATGCATATGACGCAGACGGCAGGCCTTGCGCTGGCGTCCGACAGGGCGACGGATGAAACCCGCCCCCGCGTGGTGGCGCTGCTTTATGTCATGTTCCTTTTGGGCATGGCGGTTTCGGCGGTGGTGCTGGGTGTCCTTTTGCGCGATTTTGACCAGATCCGCCTGATCCGCGTCGTGCAGGGCTGTGGTGTGGCCACGATAGTGTTGAACCTGGTTGCCTTGTGGAAACAGGAAAAGGTTCGCCCGATGTCGGCCGAGGAAATGGCGACCACCCGTCCGGTCTTTCACGAGGGTTGGCGCGATCTGATGGCGGGCGGCACGGCCGGGCGATTGTTGCTTGTTGTCATGCTGGGCACCATGGGCTTTCAGATGCAAGACGTGCTGCTGGAACCTTACGGCGCTGAAATTCTTGGCCTGTCGGTTGGGGCAACCACCTGGCTGACCGCCTGCAATGCACTGGGCGCGCTGGCGGGCTTTGTGCTGGCCGGGCGCTGGATGACACACGGCCAAGACATGTTCCGCATGTCGGCGCGCGGGGTTCTGGTGGGAGTGTCGGCCTTTTTGCTGGTGATCTTTGCCGCCCCGCTGCATTCGACCGTGATGTTCTATATCGGCGCCGTCGGTATCGGCCTTGGGGCCGGGCTGTTTGCGGTCTCCACCCTGACCGCCGCAATGGCGCTGCCCGAACACGGCATGGCCGGGCGCGGGTTGGTGCTGGGGGCTTGGGGGGCAGGGCAGGCCACAGCCGCGGGCCTGTCGATCGCCCTTGGTGGCGGGCTGCGCGACAGCGTCGGCGCCTATGCTCTTCACGGTGGGTTCGGCCCGCTGTTCGTAGCCCCCGCCTTTGGCTACAGCACGGTTTATCTGATCGAAATTGCCGTCCTTTTCGGTACTTTGATCGCACTCGCACCCTTGGTGCGCGTCACCCTCGTTACCGCTCAATCTCAATCCGACAGGGCCCGCATGGGCCTTGCCGACTTTCCCAACTGATCCCGGAGGATACCAAAATGCTGGGCACGACTTTCTTTGGCAGCTTCGACCTTGCTGCGCTTTCGATCTGGCTCTTTTGGGGCTTTTTCGCGATGTTGGTCTACTATCTGCAAACTGAAAACATGCGCGAAGGCTACCCGCTCGAACTTGAAGATGGCAGCCTTGCACCGAACCAGGGGCCTTTCCCGGTTCCCGCCCCAAAGACCTTTCTTCTGCCGCATGGCCGGGGTTCGGTGACCGTTCCGAATGGCGCACGTGAAGCGCGCGAGGTTGCTTTGGGCCGCACCGCGGTGTCCGAAGGCTTCCCGCATGCGCCCTTGGGCGATCCGATGGCGGATGGTGTTGGCCCCGCCTCATGGGCACCGCGCCGCGACATTCCCGAACTGGATGGTCATGGCCATAACAAGATCGTGCCGATGGCTTCGGTCCCGTCCTTTGCTGTTTCTGCCGGGCGCGACCCGCGCGGCCTGCCTGTGCAGGCGGGCGATCTGGAAGTCGTGGGCCGGATCTCGGACATGTGGGTAGATGCGCCCGAACAACTGGTTCGTTATCTGGAAATCACGCTGAATTCGGGTTCCAAAAAGCTGGTTCCGATGCCGATGGTCAAGGTTCAGGCCGACCGTGTGCGCATCAACTCGCTGTCATCGGATCTCTTTGAAAGCGTGCCTGCCACCAAGTCGCAGACCGAAGTGACCTTGCTCGAAGAAGAAAAGATCAGCGCCTATTATGCGGGCGGCACCCTTTATGCCGCAGACAAGCGCAAGCGCGGTTACTGATCCAGTGCAAACAAAGGGGGCGACCATGTCCAACCATCACCACGACGATTTCGCCATCGAGCCGCTTCCGGGCCTGCCCGCGCATCCGCCCAAAGGCGAGGTGCTTTTGTGGCAGGGCCGCCCCCAAGCCTTCGCCTTGGCGCGCGAAGCTTTGAAGATCAACTGGATTGCGGGTTACTTTGTTGCGCTGGCACTGTGGCGCGGCTGGGCTATGGGCGGCGGCATTCCCGCCGCCACGATTGCGGTGATGCTGCCCTATCTGGCAATTGGCGCAACGGTCTGTGCAATTCTTTACGCCATCGCCGTCTTTCAGGCCCGCAGCACGGTTTACACAATCACCACCGCCCGCGTGGCGATGCGGATCGGTGTCGCACTTACGGTCACGCTGAACCTGCCCTTCCGCCAGATCGGTGCGGCACAGTTGGCGGTGAAGTCGAACGGTACCGGGACGATCGCGCTGCAGACTCTGGGCGACACACGGATCTCTTATCTTGTGTGCTGGCCCCATGTTCGGCCGTGGCATTTCAACCGCACACAGCCCGCGCTGCGTGCGATTGCAGACGCGGCGGGCGTGGCAAAAATTCTGGCCGATGCCGCCGAAACCCGGATCAGCCAGCCTGTGCTGAGCCAGACCACCGCCCCGGCCCACGCCATGGCCGCAGAATAGGAGCGCGCGCGATGCAAGCCACCCGGAACCGCCCCTCTGACGCCAAGGACATGATCCCCAAGCCGCTTTTGCTTGCCATGTTGGGCCTTGTTCTGGCGACACTCTGCGTTGTCAGCTTTTCCGTCCTTACCGGGCGTGAACCCGTGGGCGTGCCTGCGCCCGCCTCTCTTGTGGCGGAACGCACCATCTACCTTCAGGGCGGGGGGGCGCAGGCCGTCACCGTTCTGGATGAAAACCACGACCTTCTTTTGGACCTGCCGCACGGCGGCTTCATCACTGTCATTCAGAACGGTGTGCAGCGCGCGCGGCTTACTGCCCATGTCGATCAGTCTTTGCCAGTGCGTATTGTGGAATACGCCAACGGCCGCCTGACCGTCATCGACGACCATACCGGATGGAGCGCCGAACTTGGCGCATTCGGATCAGACAACAAGGCCGCGTTCGAACGGCTCATGTCGCAGTGACACAAAATAAAGGGAACCAAATCATGGGATTATTTAGCAAAATTGCCGAAGAAGTGCCCTGCACCGTAGAGGTCAGCCACCGTTTCGAAAGCCTTCATGCCCACGTCCGTTTCAACAACGGTGCCGTGGTTTACCCCGGGGATGAAGTCCTGGTCCATGGCGCGCCGATCCTTGCCGCCTATGGGGAACTCATCGTCGAGGACCGTCAAGCCACCATCACCCGCGCCAGCCTGCTGGAGCGGCTATGGACCCGCGCCACTGGCGATTTCGGGTTCATGGAATTGTGCGAATTTTCCTTCTCGGAAGAGGTGACGCTATGAACGCCCAAAATCCCGATATTGCCGCCGAAACCCCGATCGTCCCCGAGATCGACAGCACCGCGACCACCGCGATGGCGACCGAGACGACCATGTTGAACCCGCGCTTTTACACCACTGATTTTGACGAGATGGACCGCGTGGATGTCTCGTCGATCCGGCCCGAATGGGACAAGCTGATCGCGCAGATGAAATCTGATCCCAACAAGGGCCATTTCAAGAAAAACGCCGATTGGGACAAGATTGACTGGGCAGCAATGGACCCCAAGCTGCGGGTGGAGTTCATCGACTTTCTGGTGTCATCCTGCACGGCCGAGTTTTCGGGCTGCGTGCTGTACAAGGAAATGAAACGGCGCGGCAACAACCCCGACATTTGCGAGCTGTTCAACTATATGGCCCGCGACGAGGCCCGCCATGCCGGCTTCATCAATGACGCGCTGCGTGAAGCGGGCGTTGCGGTGAACCTTGGCTTTCTGACAAAGGCCAAGAAATACACCTATTTCCGGCCGAAATTCATCTACTACGCCACCTATCTTTCGGAAAAGATCGGCTACGCGCGCTATATCACCATCTATCGCCACCTTGAGGCGAACCCCGACCAGCGCTTCCATCCCATTTTCAAATGGTTCAAGGAATGGTGCAATGACGAGTTCAGCCACGGCGAGGCTTTTGCCCTGCTGATGCGGACCGACCCGAAGCTGACCTCAAGCTTTGCCAACAAGCTGTGGATCCGCTTCTTCCTGACGGCCGTCTATTCGACCATGTTCGTGCGCGACCATGCCCGGCCCGAGTTTCACAAGGCGCTTGGCGTTGACATCGAATGGTATGACCAAGAGGTGTTTCGCAAGACATCAACCATCGCCCGGCAGGTCTTCCCGATCGAGGTGGACATCGACCACCCGCGCTGGCTGCCGAACCTGCGCCGGATGCGCGACGCCTTCGGGCAGATGGACGCGGGCAAACGCAAGGGCGGTGTGGCCGGCTGGCTTGGCAAGATGGTCGGCGGGGCCAAGGCTGCGACCGCCTTTGTCTCGCTTTACACCATCCCGGTCATCAAGCGCGAGCCGCCGAAAAACGTCCGGCTGGAGCCGATCTATTGATCGTCAAACGACATCATAGCGTAAGGCCGGGGCAGCTTTGCCCCGGCCCCGGGTTTCATGACCGCGCGGTGCGGCCATGACCGAAAGCCCATGGATCGCCGCCCTGTTCACCCTGTTTGTCTGGTGGTTTTCCACCGGCGTCATCTTGTGGCGGGTTCGGGTGGCCGACAATGGCCAACCCTCTGACCACATGAACTCGGTGGTCATCGGGCTGCCCTTGGTGGCGGTGGGAAGTTTCGCGGCCTATACCTCGCTGCCGGACCTGTCGACCGTTGGCATCTACCTGGCCTTCTTTGCAGCACTTGCGCTTTGGGGCTGGATCGAGCTTGCCTTTCTATCAGGTGTCATCACCGGCCCAAACCGCAGCCCCTGCCCCCCCTTTGCCAGCACAAATGAGCGGTTCTGGCGGGCGGTAGGCACGGTTGCCTGGCATGAGTTGACGCTTCTGGCCACACTTCTGGCCTTGGGCCTTGCCACGATCGGCGCCGAAAACCCATTTGCCTTTGGCACCTTTGCGGTTTTGTTTTTTGCCCGGATTTCGGCCAAGCTGAACCTGTTTCTGGGCGTGCCGCGCATAAATGTTCAGTTTCTGCCCCGCCCATTGGCACATCTGTCCAGTCATTTTCGCGTTGGGCGGATCACCGCTTTCTTCCCACTTTCGGTATCGGCCCTGACCGTCGCATCAGCCCTGCTGATGGAGCGTGCGATCAACGTCGAAACCCCCGGCATGTCGGTGGGCTATGCCCTGCTGACCTGTCTTTGCCTGCTGGCACTTCTGGAGCACTGGTTCATGGTGCTGCCACTGCCAGATGAAAAACTGTGGCGCTGGATGATGCCCGCCGCAAAACCTCAAAAAGACCAGATCGAGGACGCCAATGGACTTTGACAGCATGTTCCGCACCCAGCTTGAAACCCTCAAGTCTGAAGGCAACTACCGCACTTTTGCCGAGTTGGAGCGCAAGCGCGGCGAGTTTCCGCGTGCGGCCAATCACAAGGATGGTGAAGTCACCGACATCACGGTGTGGTGTTCGAACGATTATCTGGGCATGGGCCAACACCCCGATGTGGTAAAGGCCATGGTTGATTGTGTGCAGGCCTGCGGCACCGGTGCAGGCGGCACGCGCAACATTTCGGGCACCAATCACAACCATCTCCTTCTAGAGGCAGAGCTGGCCGATCTGCATGGCAAGGAAGCCGCGCTGTTGTTCACCTCGGGCTATGTGTCAAACTGGGCGGCACTGTCCACCTTGGGAAGCAAGATCCCGAATGTCGTGATCCTGTCGGACGCGGGCAACCATGCCTCGATGATCGAGGGTGTGCGCCATTCCCGCGCTGACAAGGTGATCTGGAAGCACAATGACTGGCGGGATCTGGACCGCAAACTGGCCGCCGTGGGCGACCGGCCCAAGATTGTCGCCTTTGAATCGGTGTATTCGATGGATGGCGACATTGCCCCGATCAAGGAAATCGTTCAGGTGGCCAAAGCCCATGGTGCCATGACCTATATCGACGAGGTCCATGCCGTGGGCATGTACGGCCCGCGCGGCGGCGGTGTGACCGAACGTGAAGGGCTGGCGGATCAGATCGACCTGATCGAAGGCACTTTGGGCAAGGCTTACGGGGTTGTTGGCGGCTATATCACCGGATCGGCCCCCTTGTGCGATTTCATCCGCAGCTTTGCCTCGGGGTTCATTTTCACCACGGCACTGCCCCCGGCGGTTGCGGCCGCTGCGACGGCGTCAATCCAACACCTGAAGCACAGCACCAGCGAGCGTCAGCGCCAGCAGGCCCAAGTTGCAAAACTGCGTGCAAAACTTGACCGCGCAGGCATTCCCCATATGGCCAATGACAGCCACATCATCCCGGTGATGATCGGCGATCCGGTCAAGTGCCGCATGCTCAGCGACATCCTGATGAAGGATTGGGGCATCTATGTGCAGCCCATTAACTACCCAACCGTTGCCAAGGGCACCGAACGGCTGCGCATCACACCGTCGCCCTTCCATTCGGATGCCGACATCGATCATCTGGTGACCGCCCTGTCCACGCTGTGGCAACGCTGCGCCATTTCTCATGCGGTTGCATAAAGAGGTCGCTGCCGTTCACGCGCAAGTGATCCAACACGTGATGGCTTTCGTATCATAACAAACGGCGTAACAGGGAGACCGCCAATGAAGTCGAAATTTGCTATCTTCGCCATTCTTGCAACCGCAGCAGCTCCTGCCTTCGCGGCTGGCGATGCAGCCAAGGGAGAGGCCAGCTTCAAGCAATGCCAAACGTGCCATTCGGTGGTGAACGAGGCCGGAGAAGTGCTTGCTGGCAAAGGGTCCAAAACCGGCCCGAACCTTTACGGCGTAATCGGCCGTCAGGTCGGCAGCTATCCTGACTTCAAATACGGCGATTCAATCGTGGCTGCGGGCGCCACTGGCTTGGTCTGGGACGAAGCCGGTTTTGTTGACTATGTTCAAGATCCGGCCAACCACTGGAAAAAGGTGCTGGACGACAAGAGCGCAAAGTCCAAGATGTCGTTCAAAATGAAAAGCGCCGACGCGGCCGCTGATGTTTACGCCTATCTTGCGCAGTTCAGCCCGGCACCGGCCGCCGCTGATGGCACCGCAACAACCAATCCCTGATTGACAGGGATCGAGATTAAAAAAGCCCCCGTCTAGGCGGGGGCTTTTCTATTGGCAAATCGGATTTGCCGAAAGGTTTTCAGGCCCGCTTGGCCTGGCGCGTGGTGGCAAGAACCGTGGCCGCAGCACCGGCAATATGCGCCGCATCCAGACCAGCATCGGCATACATGGCAGCCGGGCTGGCCTGTTCGATAAAGCGATCTGGCAAAGTCAGCGTGCGCAGGCGGACGCCGTGGTCAAGGCCGCCGGAATTGGCCAGATATTGCAATACCTGCGCGCCAAAGCCGCCCCCTGCCCCCTGTTCAACAGTGATAACCGCCGCGTGGTGGCGCACCAACTGGGTGATAAGGTCGGTGTCCAAAGGTTTGGCAAATCGGGCATCGGCAATGGTCACCGAAATGCCCTGCTGCGCCAACAGTTCGGCCGCCGCATGGCATTCGTTAAGATGCGCGCCAAAGGACAAAAGCGCCAGATCCGAACCTTGCCGCACCACCCTGCCCCGGCCAATTTCCATCGGGGTGCCTGCGTCTGCCATCTGCGTGCCCACACCCTCGCCCCGCGGGAAGCGGAACGAGATCGGCCCATCCTCATAGGCGGCGGCGGTGGCGACCATATTGACCAACTCGGCCTCATCTCCGGGCGCCATAACGACAAAACCTGGCAGGTTGGCCAGAAAGCCCACATCAAAGGCCCCGGCATGGGTTGCCCCATCGGCCCCCACCAACCCCGCGCGATCAATGGCAAAACGCACAGGCAGGCCTTGCAAGGCCACGTCATGCACGATCTGGTCATAGCCCCGCTGCAAGAAGGTGGAATAAATCGCCACAAAGGGCTTCAGCCCCGCCGCGGCCATGCCCGCAGCAAAGGTCACGCCGTGCTGTTCGGCAATGCCCACATCGAACACCCGCGCGGGAAAGCGCCGCGCCATGATGTCCAGCCCCGTGCCCGATGGCATCGCCGCGGTCACCGCCACAATGCGCCCATCCCGCGCCGCCGCTTCGGTCAGGGCATTGCCAAAGACCGACGTATAGGCTGGCGCGTTCGAGACAGCCTTGGCTTGGGTGCCTGAGGCCACATCAAACCGCGCCACACCATGATATTTGTCAGCCGAGTTTTCTGCCGGGGCATACCCCTTGCCCTTCACGGTGATTGCATGGATCAAGACCGGCCGCGTCGACCGCGTCTTGGCCGCGCGCAGGGTGGCCAGAAGCTGCGGCAGATCATGCCCATCGACCGGGCCGATGTAATCAAGCCCAAGCTCTTCAAACAAGGTGCCGCCACCCGGCGTGCCGGTGACAAGCGCCCGCGCCCGACGCGCGCCATCGCGCAAGGGGCCGGGAAGCACCGCTTCAAATCCCTCGGCCATGCCGCGCAAACTGGCCAAGGGCCCCCGCTCGGCCAAAGTGTTCAGATACCGGTTCAAGGCCCCAACCGGGGGCGCAATGCTCATGTCATTGTCATTCAGGACAATGAACAACCGCTTTCCCAGATGCCCCGCCGCGTTCATCGCCTCATAGGCCATGCCGGCGGTGATGGCGCCATCGCCAATGACGGCAATCGCATCGCCCGTGGGCAGGCC
>JAIOXV010000085.1 GCA_021741465.1 Paracoccaceae bacterium | reverse complement strand
AGGCCAAGGTGCTTCGCCGCTTTGCGGTTCTGGCCGAAGACATGCGGGTTTTGCCGGGGCGGGCGGGGCTTGCCGCATCGACCATGACAGGAATGGCGGCGGCGGGAGTGCTGGTGCCCTATGCCCCGCGTCTTGCGCTGTTCCTGGCGGCGGCGTCGCTGGTGGCGCATGGGGTAATGGCGCTGATGTTGATTGCTACGCTCGCGCGCATGCCGGCCGAGGCGCGGGTCATCAGCCCTGCGATGCATCTGGCCTTTGTCGCCTTCATCCTTGGGGCCTTGCCCCTGGCCCAGCTTGGCCAGACCACGGCTGCAACCCTGATCTTGTGGGCAACCCTGCCGATTGCCAGCGTGATCTGGCTGGTATCGCTGCTGCAGATCCTGCGTTCGGTGCCGCCCGCGCCTTTGCGCCCGTTTATGGCCATTCACCTTGCACCGGCGGCGCTGTTTGCACTTGTCGCGCAGGCGCTGGACATGCAAATGCTGGCGCAGGGCTTTGCCGCCCTTGGTGCGGTGATCTTCTTTGCGCTGCTGTCTTCGGCCCGGTGGCTGACGGCGGCCGGGTTTTCGCCGCTTTGGGGGGCCTTTACCTTTCCGCTTGCGGCCTTTGCCTCGGCGCTTATCGCGCTTGGCGGCAGTTGGGAATTACCGGGGCTGGTGCTTTTGGTGCTGGCCTTGGCGATTGTGCCGCCGATCGCATGGAATGTGCTGAAGCTATGGCCGGGCAATCGGCTTGCCACCAAAACCAACGCGGCAGAGGCCTGACGCAGAGGCCTGACGGGGGCGTCAGGCTGGCCGCGACCGGGTGGGTCTTAGATGCCCATCAGCCTTTCATCAAAAGGATAGCGCGTCAGGTTTTCGCAGCCGGTTTCGGTGATAAGGATCTGATCTTCCAGCTTGATCGAGAAATCCCCGCCTTCGGGCGAAATCAGCGCCTCGGCGCACAGCACCATGCCGGGTTCCAGCACCGCATCGAAAGCGCCTTCGGTCCAGCCGTCGGGGTAGGTGACATAGGGCCATTCATCGCAAAGCCCGACGCCGTGCATCTTGCACGAATATTTCTGCTTCCAGTACTGGTCATCCAGCTTGTGGCCGCCAAAGACCAACTCCTTGATGCTGACACCCGGTTTCAGCCGCGCCTGATGGTCGCGGATATGGTCCAGCCCGTGATGAAAGGCCGACACCATGGCATTGGTCGGGCGTTGATCGCCCACCCACCATGTCCTTGAAATGTCGATGCAAAATCCATAGGCGCCGATCAGGTCGGTGTCGAAGGCGACGATTTCGTTGTTTTGCACGATGCGCGGGCCGCATTCCTGAAACCACGGGTTGGTGCGCGGACCCGAAGCCAGAAGCCGCGTCTCGATCCATTCGCCGCCGCGCCGGATATTGGCCTTGTGAAGCTCGGCCCAGATGTCATCTTCGCTCATGCCGCCCAAGGGCACGCCGTGGCGGGTGGCACGTTCCATCTCGGCAACGCCGGTTTCGCAGGCGTGATGGGCGCAGCGCATGGCCAGAATCTCGTCCGGCCCCTTGATGGCGCGGACGCGTTCGGTGACCTCTTCGCCTTCCTCGACCGAAAAGCCGATGGCTTCAAGCGCGCGCAGCCCGTGTACCATGATCTTGTCCACCGCCAGCTTGCGGTTTGATCCGGCATGTTCGCGCATCAGCTCATCCACCTGGCCCGCGAAGGCCTTTGCCGCTTCGCGGCCTTTGTCGCCGGTGGAGTTGTAAAAGAACGTGGCCCCCGAGCGCAGCTCTTTCACCAAGGGATTGAACGTGACCAGAAAGGGCGAATTCTTGTATTCCCACATCACCATATGGCCGTCGGCACACAAAAGGCAGGCGCGGAAGGGGTTGTGGGTGTTCCACAGCTGCATGTTGGTGGTGTCGGTGGCATAGCGGATGTTCAAGGGATCAAACATCAAAAGCCCACCATAGCCGCGGTCGATCAGGCCTTGGGTCAGGCGTTTCCAGCGATAGTCGCGCATCCGTTCAAGGTTTGGCAGGGCCAGCCCGGCAGCCTCCCATTCGCCAAAGGCAAGCTGGGTCGGGCCGATCTCGACCCGATCATTGTCGTTGGGGGTGCCATCGCCCAGCCGGTCCGGGCGGGTGGGGTCGATCTTCCGGCGGTCGCGGTGAAACTCGTTCATGGGGGCCTCGTTGGCGTTTTGTCCAGCTTGCCTTGGCCCGCGCGCAGGGCTAGTCCATGCGCGACCCCAATTGTCGCAACTGGTGACTTCATGTCTGAACCCATCTTGCAATCCCGTTTGCCCTTTGCCGCATGGATGGACCCGCGCCTGTCGCGCCTGCCGGGGATATTGCCGGTTGAGGGCGAGGATTGGCTGCGGGTGGATGATGCCTACGCGGCCCAGATGGCCGAGCGCGACCGCTTGATCGCGGCCCGCCCCGAGATCGTGCATGGCCTGCTCGACAGTGCCCGGCCCGCCGCGCAAGAGCTTTACGCCAGGGTTCTGGAGCGTCTTTCGCGCACGGCCGGATTTGTCTTTGGCCGCGACCATGCGCAAAGGCCCGATGGGGTGACGGTGCCTCTGGACCCGGCGCAGCCGCTTTTGACGCTGGGGCGGCTGGTGCAGGAAGATCTGTGCCTGATGGAGAAAATCGGCGACGAGCATGTGCTGACCGGGGCGATCTTGTGCTTTCCTGCCAGCTGGTCGCTGGGCGAAAAACTGGGCCGGCCGCTGTTGGGAATTCACATCCCCGTCGATGTCTATAACGCCGACATCGCCCGCCGGGTGCAGCGGCTTTCCGATGCGATTCGGCCTGAACAGCCGCTTTGGCGCGCCAATGCGCTGGTCTACCGCGACCCGACACTGCACCAACCCCGGCGCGAAAACGATCCGCGCATAGATCGGCGCGATGGCAGCTTTGTGCGGTCTGAACGGCAATGCCTGCTGCGCCTGCCCGAAACCGGGGCGGTGCTATTTTCCATTCATACCTATGTGGTCGATATTGCCACGCTGACCCCGGCAGAGCGTGCGGGTCTGGACAAGGCACATCTTTAACCACAGATCAAAAGCAAACGGGCCGCCCAAAAGGACGGCCCGCCTGAACCCATGCTGATAATATCAGCAGGAATAATACATGGCGTATTCCACCGGGTGGGGTGTGTGTTCGTAGGCGTAAACCTCTTCCCACTTCAGCGCCATATAGGCTTCAAGCTGCTCGCGGCTGAAGACGCCGCCGGCCAGAAGAAAGTCCATGTCCTTGTCCAGCGATTCGAGCGCTTCGCGCAAGGAACCGCAAACGGTCGGGATTTCGGCCAGTTCTTCGGGCGGCAGATCGTAAAGGTCCTTGTCCGAAGCCGGGCCCGGATCGATCTTGTTCTTGATGCCGTCAAGGCCGGCCATCAGAAGGGCAGCGAAAGCCAGATAGGGGTTCGCCGACGGATCGGGGAAACGGGCCTCAACGCGCTTGGCTTTCGGGCTTTCGGTCCATGGAATACGAACCGCACCCGAACGGTTGCGGGCTGAATAAGCCAGCAGAACCGGGGCTTCAAAGCCCGGGATCAGGCGCTTGTAGCTGTTGGTGCCGGGGTTGGTCAGCGCGTTCAGGGCCTTGGCATGTTTTATGATGCCGCCGATGAACCACAGCGCTTCTTGGGAAAGATCGGCGTATTTGTCGCCTGCGAACAAGGGCTTGCCGCCCTTCCAGATCGACATGTTGACATGCATCCCCGAGCCGTTGTCGCCCTTCATGGGCTTGGGCATGAAGGTGACGGTCTTGCCATAGGCGTGCGCCACGTTGTGGATCACGTACTTGTACTTCTGGATGTTGTCGGCCTGTTCGACCAGACCACCGAAGATCATGCCCAGTTCGTGCTGGCAGGTGGCAACTTCGTGGTGGTGCTTGTCCACCTTGATGCCCATGCGCTTCATCGTCGACAGCATTTCGCCGCGCAGGTCTTGCGCTTCGTCAATCGGGTTGACCGGGAAATAGCCGCCCTTGTGGGCTGCGCGGTGGCCCGAGTTGCCGCCTTCGAACACGGTGTCGGTGTTCCACGAAGCTGCTTCGGCGTCGATCTCATAGGCCACCTTGCGGGGCGTGACCGAATAGCGGACGTCGTCGAAGATGAAGAATTCAGCTTCAGGCCCGAAATAGGCCGCGTCGCCAATCCCCGAAGATTTCATATAGGCTTCGGCCTTTTTGGCGATCTGACGCGGGCAGCGGTCATAGGCCTCGCCGGTGTCGGGTTCGACCACGTCGCAGTGAATGCACAGGGTCTTTTCGGCATAAAAGGGGTCCAGATAGACCGACGTCGCGTCGGGCATCAGTTTCATGTCGGACTGATCGATCGACTTCCAGCCAGCAATGGACGAGCCATCGAACATGAAGCCTTCTTCAAAGAAGTCTTCGTCAATGATGTCGACGATCAGCGTAACGTGCTGAAGTTTGCCTTTGGGATCGGTGAAGCGGACGTCAACGTATTCGACGTCCTCGTCCTTGATCAGTTTCAGAGCTTTCGCAACTGCGCTCATCATGCTGCCTTTCGGTTTTTCAGGTTTCGGTTTGGGCCAAAGATCAGTGGGCGGCCCGTTGTTTACACAGCATCATCACCGGTTTCGCCGGTACGGATGCGGATGGCTTGTTCTACGGATGAGACAAAGATCTTGCCGTCGCCGATCTTGTCGGTGCGCGCGGCGGAAATGATTGCCTCGATGGCGGTGTCGACCATGTCATCGGCCAGGACGACTTCGATTTTCACCTTGGGCAGGAAATCAACGACATATTCGGCGCCGCGGTACAATTCGGTATGGCCCTTTTGGCGGCCAAAGCCTTTGACCTCGGTCACCGAAAGGCCCTGAATGCCGGCCTCTTGCAGGGCTTCTTTGACTTCGTCCAGCTTGAAGGGCTTGATGATCGCTTCGATCTTTTTCATGGCCTTCTCCCCCATTTGGTCCTTAGGCTTCTTCATCACTTCCCCTTGGCGGGGACAATTGGCTAGGCTGAAACCGGGGCGATGCGGCGCGGGTTTTTGTGGCGTGCGCCCAAAAAATGTGCAAATGGCCGCATATTTGAGCGGAATGTGAAAGGGTGCCCGAAAAATGGCCGAACTTGTGACCGCTGCCCAGATGCGGGCCATCGAAAAGGCTGCGATCGGCGGCGGTTCGGTCACCGGGCTGGAGCTGATGGAACGCGCCGGGCGCGGCGTGGTGGAGACGGTTTTCGAGGAGTGGCCGGAACTGCGCGCGACCTCGCACCGCGCGGCGGTTCTGTGCGGGCCCGGCAACAACGGCGGTGACGGGTTTGTCGTGGCGCGGCTGTTGAAGGAATGGGGCTGGGAGGCAGAGGTTTTCCTTTGCGGCAACGCCGAAAAGCTGCCGCCGGATGCGCGGAAAAATTACGAACTGTGGGTGGGGATGGGGGAGGTGAAGCCTTGGCCGCGCGCCGATGACGCCCCTGGCCTTCCCCATGATCCGTGGGCGTGTGACCTTATCGTTGACGCGCTGTTCGGTACCGGTGTTACGCGCCCCATTCTGTTTGATGGTGCGCATATCGGATGCATGCTGCCCGAATGGGACCTGCGCGATACGCCCGACAGGCCCAGAATAGTCGCCGTGGATGTGCCAAGCGGATTATGTGCCGACAGCGGGCGCGTGTTTGGCGGTGGCGATGCGCTTTGGGCGGATCTGACCGTGACCTTTCATGCCGCAAAGCCCGGGCATTTTCTGAAGGAAGGAGAGGCGCGTTGCGGAAAGATCCGGGTGGTTCCCATCGGGCTTGCGGCCTTTGCCGATGCCGGGGGGGGAAAGGCGGTGGGGGCCGCGCTTTTCGGCCCAGATGCAACGAGGCTGCACCTTCTTGGCACGCCGAACCCCTGGGCGCTGAGAAAAGCGAACGGATGGGGGCGCCCGGCACATAAATACTCTCACGGTCACGCCCTTATCCTTTCCGGCCCGCCGGGCCATGGTGGCGCGGCGCGGTTGGCCGCGCGGGGGGCGATCCGGGTTGGGGCAGGGGTGGTGACGCTGGGGTGTCCTGCCGACGCACTCCTTGAAAACGCCGCCCGGTTGGATGCGATCATGCTGCGGGCCGTTGGCGGCGCGGATGGTCTGGGCCGGGTATTGGAAGATGCCCGGATCAACGTGCTGTGCCTTGGGCCGGGGCTGGGGATCACCGAAGAAACCCGGGCATTGGTCGCGCGGGCGGTGGACAGCGGTCGCGCGCTGGTGCTGGACGCCGATGCGTTGACGCTGATCGCGCGGGATGCGGCGCTGTTTGCAGCCTTGCACGAAGAGTGCGTCCTTACCCCCCATGCCGGAGAATTCGCCCGCCTGTTCCCCGACATTGCCGAGAAACTGAACGCCCCTGCCACCAAAGGCCCCGCCTATTCCAAAGTCGACGCCACCCGTGACGCGGCGGCCCGGGCGGGCTGTGTGGTGCTGTTCAAAGGCCCCGATACGGTGATTGCCGGGCCGGACGGGCGTTGTGCGATCAACGCCGCACTTTACGACCGCGTCGCGCCTTGGCTGGCAACCGCTGGGTCGGGTGATGTGCTGGCAGGCTTCATCACCGGGCTTTTTGCGCGCGGGTTTTCGCCCTTTGACGCCGCCTGCACCGGGGCGTGGCTGCATGTCGAAGCCGCGCGCAGTTTTGGCCCCGGCCTGATTGCCGAAGACTTGCCGGAAGAACTGCCAAAGCTGTTCAGGACCTTGGGGATTTAGCCCGCCATGGCGCCCATCCCGGCAAAACGTCAGACCGCCAGATCGATCCAGATCGGCACATGATCTGACGGCTTGTCGCCCGCGCGCACCTGTTTGTCGATCTGACAATCGGTCAACAGGTCAGCCGCCTGCGGGCTGAGCAACAGATGGTCAATACGGATGCCGTTGTTCCGCTCCCAGGCGCCGGCCTGATAATCCCAAAAGGTGTATTGGCCGGGGGCGGGGTTGCGCACGCGGAAGGCATCGGTCAGCCCCAGCGCCAAAAGCCGGCGATAGGCCGCGCGCGATTGTGGCAAGGCAAGGGCATCGGTGACCCAGAGTTCGGGTTTGGCGGCATCGGCATCTTGGGGGATGACGTTATAGTCGCCGCAGAAAACCACCGGCTCTTCCAGCGCCAAAAGCGCCCGGGCGCGGGTTTCCATCCGCGCCATCCAGCCAAGCTTGTAGTCATATTTCGGCCCCGGCGCAGGGTTGCCGTTGGGCAGATACAGCCCGCAAACCCGCACCGGACGCCCGGCCATGACGGTGGCTTCAATCCAGCGGGCCTGCTCATCGCCATCGTCGCCCGGCAGGCCACGGGTGACATCTTCAAGCGGCAGCTTGGACAAGATGGCAACCCCGTTAAAGCTCTTCTGCCCATGGGTTTCGACGCGGTATCCCATGGCTTCGAAGATTTCGCGCGGGAAGCCTTCGTCCACCGATTTGATCTCTTGCAAACAGACCACATCGGGCTGGGCGGCGGAAAGCCAGGCGGGCAGCGCGTCGATCCGGGCTTTAATGCCGTTGATGTTGAACGTGGCGAGTTTCATATGCGGCCCTTTGGGATTGCTGATCCCGTTCTAGGCCTGCGCACAGGTGGCGCGCAAGTCTTTGGGCTGGGCGGCCTGCAACCAAAGCGCATCCAGCGCGTCGATTTTGGCAGGATCGAACCGCTCGGCCTCCTGCCAATAGCGGCCCGAGGGCACATAATAGCCAAGCCGGGCTTCCTGCGCCAAAGCCTCGGTCGCAAGGGCCGCGTCAAAGGCTGCAGGGCGGGCGAGATGGGCGGTTTCGCGCGGACAACGCGGCAAGATCAGGCGGGACGGTCCGGTCGACAGGTTGACCATGGCGCAGCCTTGCAAGGCGGCCAGCACCATCAGCCGCGCCGATTTCGCCTGAAGCGAGCGCAAGCTGATATCCTCGCGCAGCGGGTCGGCGGTGCCTTTGCCGTAAAAATGCGTCGGGCCATTGGTCGGGTAATGCATGTCGCAGCCAAAGACCGCGATCACCTTCGGCCGCTGGCTGTGCAGCGCCCAATAGGCGGCGGTAAAGGCCATGGTGCCCCCAGCATAGACAAACCCACCCAGCGCATTCTGGGCCGGCACGAAGGCGGTTTCGTCGATAAGCTTTTGGTTCGGTCCGGGTTTTGGCAGCGAATTGGCCGGAAAGTCCCAAGGATAAACCAGAAAATCCCAATCATCGCGCAAGGCATGTGCGTTGTTGATGGCCACAATGCGGTCAAAGGGGGCGCGCGGCCAAGAGGTGGCCTCGGTCGCCATGGGGGCAGAGCCGAGCAGAAGTAAACATGTCATCGCCTTGGCCTTTTGACTGCGCCTTTGACCCCTGATCTAGGGCGCAAGGTGGCAAGGTCACGCGAAAAAGACGATTTTGTCAGACCAATATGTCAGATCGAACCGGAAGCCTCAGATCGAAAAAGAGGTGCCGCACCCACAAGAGGCTGTGGCGTTGGGGTTTTCGATGACAAAGCGCGCGCCGATCAACTCTTCGGTAAAGTCGATCACCGCATTCGACAGAAACGGCAGCGACACCTGATCGACCAGAACCTTCTGGCCGTTCTTTTCCAGCACCAGATCGTCAGCCGCCGGATCGTCCAGCTTGATGTCATATTGAAAGCCGGAACAGCCGCCGCCCTCAACCGCGACGCGCAGGGATTTGGCCTGACCGGTCAGCTCGGCAATCTCGGCAAGGCGGGCAAAGGCACGATCGGTCACATGGGGGGGCACGTTCATCGGGGTTTCCCTGTTCAAAGCCGTTGGGTTGAATATAGGGTAGTGTACAGACTTGAACAAGAACGGCAGACCATGACCCTTGCGCCTTTTGCTTGCCAGCCCGATGCCTCGCGCGGGCGGCTTTATCCAGAAACCATGTCGTCGTTTCGCAGCCCCTATCAACGCGACCGGGATCGGATCATCCATTCCTCGGCCTTTCGGCGGCTGAAGCACAAGACGCAGGTCTTTGTCGAACACGAGGGCGATTACTACCGCACCCGCCTGACCCATTCGATCGAGGTGGCGCAGGTGGCGCGCACGATTTCGGGGGTTTTGGGGCTGAACACCGATCTGGCGGAATGTATCGCGCTGGCCCATGATCTGGGCCACACCCCCTTTGGCCATACTGGCGAAGATGCTTTGGCGGCCCTGATGGCGCCCTATGGCGGCTTTGACCACAACGCCCAAGCGCTGCGCATCGTCACCCGGCTGGAACGCCATTATGCCGATTTTGATGGGCTTAATCTGACATGGGAAAGCCTTGAAGGCATTGCCAAGCACAATGGCCCCGTCACTGGCCCCAATGCCGATGCAAAGCACGCCGGGCCCTTGCCCTATGCGCTGGCCGAGGTGAACGCGCTGTGGGATCTGGAACTGGATACCCACGCCTCGGCCGAGGCGCAGGTGGCCGCGATTGCCGATGATGTGGCCTACAGCCACCATGATTTGCACGATGGCCTGCGCAGTGGCCTGTTCAACGAAGAAGATCTGATGGACCTGCCCGTCACCGGCCCGGCCTTTGAGGCGGTGGACAAGCTTTATCCCGGCCTTGAAAAGATGCGCCGCCGGCACGAAGCCCTGCGCCGGGTCTTTGGGCGCATGGTGGAAGATGTCATCGCAGTGGCCCAAGGCCGGCTTGCCGCGGCACAGCCGCAGTCGGTCGATGAAATTCGTGCCATGGGGACCACGATCATCCGGTTTTCCAAGCCGCTCTACCAAGAGTTGAAGGCGATCCGCACCTTCCTGTTCACCCGTATGTATCGCGCGCCCTCGGTGGTGGTGATGCGGGGCGAGGTGACGCAGGTGGTGAACGGGCTTTTCCCGCTGTATCTTTCCCGGCCCGACTTGTTGCCGCAGGAATGGTGCCAGGATGTCGAGGCCGCGCGCGATGAAACCGAACTGGCGCGGATCGTGGCCGATTATGTGTCGGGCATGACCGACCGCTTTGCCTTGCAGGAAGGCCAGCGGTTGCTAGGCTAGGTCGATCCCGGCCCTGCGGGCAAGATCGGCCAGCGCCACGCCCGCAACCGTGCGCGCGGCGGGTTGGGCCCCGGCACCGATAAGCGCCCTTGACATGGCCGGGCAGTCGGCCAAGGCGTCATCCAGATCATCGCCCAGAAGGGCGCGCTGCAAGACCACCTCCAAGGGCAGGCGGCCAGCTTGATCGGGGGATTCGGCGCTGGCGCCTTGGGTCAGGAACCAGCCCACAGTCGCAAGGCTGCCGCTTTCAAGGGCGATGAAAAACCACGGATTGCCCCTGTCATCGCTGCCCGTGGCAAAGCCGGGGCCTTGGGCCTGAAGCGTGGCAATATCGCCTGTCATCAGGGCTTCGATCAGGGGCTCGTCGGGGTCATTTTCCGGGCGCGCAGGGCCGGGCAGGGCGCGCTTGGCGACCGCGGCCACCAACCCGGCCATGAACCGGGCGCGCTGGAACAGGCTGCCCGCCAAGGCCCTAGCCGCGCCGTGCGACCATGGCCCAAAGCCCGGCGATCAGGGTGGAGGAGATCACATTGTACCCCGCCATCGAAATGCCGAACATCGACCACGCCACCTTGGCACAGGCCGCAGGTGCGCCAACGGTGATGTCGGTGTTCAACAGATCAGCGGTCGAGACATTGGCCAGCGTGTTGACGCTGCATTGCGCCAGACCTTGCCACCAGCCCTGTTCCACGCCGACATGAAACACACCGATCCCGGCCGAACTCAGCGCGGCAAGCGCCGCCAGAACCGCCCAAACCGACCCGCCGCGCCACAGAAAGACCGCCGCAAGTATCAGGGCCGCCACATGCGGCCAGCGCTGCCAAATGCACAGCACACAGGGCGCAAGCCCGCCGATATACTGAAACGCCAGCGCCCCCAGAAGAAGCCCGGCAGACCCGGCGGCGGCAAGAAGGGCAAGGTTGTTACGCGTCATCTTATCCTCAGATCAGGTTCAAGGCGGCCCAAACGGCCACCAGCGCCACAAGAAGGCCTGCCGCAATCAGCGTGAAACGGCGTTCGACAAATTCGGCCATCGGCTTGCCATAAGACTTCAAAAGCCAAGCCAGCAGAAAGAACCGCCCGCCGCGCGCCACAATGGCAGACAGAATGAACAGCGTCAGGTCAAACGACACCAGACCTGACAGGATTGTAACCACCTTCATCGGTGGCAAATGCGAAAACCCCGAGGTCACCAGCATCAAAAGGATGGTGCCGGTGCCGGTTGCCTCTTTCAGCGCCGCAAACGCCTCCATCTTGCCGTAAAAGGTCAAAAGTGGCTCGGCGATCAGATCAAAGGCAAAATGTCCGATCATCCAGCCAAAGATGCCCCCCAGAACCGAGGTGATCGAGGCGATGGTTGCAAGACGCCAAGCGGTTTCGGGCTTGGCCAGCACCATGGGGATGAACAGCACATCCGCCGGAATGGGAAAGACCGAACTTTCAACAAAAGACACCGCACCCAGGGCTTTGGCCGCGTGGCGAGAGGCCGCCCATTTCAGCGTCCAGGTATATAGCTTGCGAAACATGGCACCCTCTGCGCGGCCCGGCAGGTCTGGCCCCCATTGGCCATGCCCCGCCTGTCGCGTCAAGCACACAAGGCGGTGATTGCAACCGCTACGCGGCAGGTTAAGATCGCAAAGGCGGTTCTTGTGAAGGAACCGGGAGTCGTTTTAGGGGGTTTGCCATGGAATGGCGTGGTCAAAAGCAAAGCCGCAACATCGAAGACCGCCGCTCGATCGGGGCCGGGCGCGGGGGCGCGGTTGGCGGCCTTGGTCTTTTGGCGGTATTGGCCATCGGTTATTTCCTTGGCATCGATGTAACCCCGCTGTTGAATGATCCGGGCGCCAACCCCGGGCAGGGCGGCGGCGAATTGACCAAGGCCGATCAGGCGGCGGGCGAATTTGTCGCCGTGTCTCTGGGCTATACCGAGACGATCTGGGCCAAGACCTTCAACGATCAGCTGGGCCGCCCCTACCATCCTGTCACGCTGGTTCTGTTCAAAGGGGCCACCCAATCATCCTGCGGCAGTGCTTCGGGGGCGACGGGGCCGTTCTATTGCCCGGGCGACAAGAAGGTCTATCTCGACACCGAATTCTTTTCGACCATGCAAAACCAGCTGGGCGCCAAGGGCGATTTTGCCATGGCCTATGTGGTGGCCCATGAGGTGGCGCATCATGTGCAAGACGAATTGGGGATCCTGGGCAAGGCCAATCAGGCGCGTGC
>JAIOXV010000084.1 GCA_021741465.1 Paracoccaceae bacterium | reverse complement strand
CAATTCCAGCGCCAGCGAAAAGCCGGTGTTGGGAATGAAGGGAAAAGGATGCGCCGGGTCAATTGCAAGCGGCGACAGCACCGGAAAGACATTGCGCAAGAAGTGGTCTTCCAGAAACTTGTGATCGCGCCCGGTCAGTTTGGAGCGGGTGGCAATGATGATGCCTTGGCTTTCCATCTCTTTGCGCAGGCGCTTGAAGACGGTCTGCTGCATCTGCATCAGTTCGCGCGCATCGGCGTGGATCAGCGTCAGCTGATCGGCCGGGCTGCGCCCGTCTTCGGACAGGGTCGAGTTGCCCGCCTTGACCAAGGCGCGCAACCCCGCCACCCGCACGGTGTAAAACTCGTCCAGGTTGGTGGCCGAAATCGACAAAAAGCGCAGCCGTTCCAAAAGCGGCACCGCCGGGTTCGACGCTTCGTCCAGCACCCGCCAGTTGAAGGCCAGCCAACTGATTTCACGGTTGAAAAACCGGCGCGGGCCCGTGGTTTCCTCTGCCGGAAGGGTGA
Organism: Paracoccaceae bacterium; assembly: GCA_021741465.1. Taxonomy (GTDB): domain Bacteria; phylum Pseudomonadota; class Alphaproteobacteria; order Rhodobacterales; family Rhodobacteraceae; genus Tabrizicola_A. The sequence goes on along the minus strand of JAIOXV010000084.1, from coordinate 11,687 downwards.
CCGGGTCAGGAAAGGGCGCTTTGAGAAAATCGGCGATTGTCATGGGGCTGCAGATACCGGGGGTCTATGTCAATTCAGTGACAGTGTTTCACCCTCATCCGGCACTGTCCAGAAGTTCGGCGGCCAAGGACCGGGTGATCGGGCGGCCAAGCGCCAGCGCCCGCGCGTCCAGTGCGGCGACCAGATGCCGTGCCGCCGCCACCGAACGTTCCATCCGGGTGGCAAGATAGGCAATCAGGTTTGGCGGCACGGCGATCTGGCGATCGGCAAACAGTTTGACCAGAACCGCCGAAAGCAGCGCGTCATCGGGTGGGTCAAGCCGGGCCGTGGCAATGGATTGCACGCGGCTTAACAGATCTGGCAGGCCAAGGCCCCAATCGCGCGGCGGCGTGCGCGCGGTCAAAAGCAGATGCCCGCCGCTGGCAAGCTGATGGTTCAAAAGGTGAAACAGGGCTTCCTCCGGCGCAGGCCGCCCCGCGATCTGGTCGGCGTTTTCAACCACCAGCCGGGCGGGTAGGGCGGTCGGGTCACACCCCGGCAGATCTGCGGCCGCAATCAGCGTGGCCCCGGCCTCATCGGCCCAGATATGGGCAAGGTGGGTCTTGCCGGCCCCTTCAGGCCCGATCAGCAGCATCCGGCCCTGCGGCCACTGGGAAAAGGCCATCACGCTGCCCAGCGCCGCGGCATTGGCGGGTGACGGGAAAAACCCGGCGCGCGAAAAATCTTCTTCCGCGCCCAGATCAAAGGCCATCTGTCGCGGTATCACGCCTGATCCTCATCTTCAGGAATGCGCCCTGCAATGCCGCGATAAAGCAAGCTGTCGTGATATTGCTCCAACCCAAAGCGGGTCAGCACCCCAAGGGCGGCGGCAACCGGAACGGCGATCAACATGCCGACAAACCCGAACAACGTGCCAAAGGCCGAAAGCGCAAACAACAGCCAGACCGGATGCAGCCCCACCGATTTGCCCACCAGTTTCGGGGTCAGCACATTGCCTTCCAGAAACTGCCCGGCGGCAAAAATCGCCGCAACGATGCCGATCTGCAGCCAGTCCCCCCAGAATTGAAACATCGCCAGACCGATGGCCAAGGCCCCGCCGATGATCGCGCCGACGTAAGGAATGAAGGTGATCGCCCCGGCAATCGCGCCAACCACAAGGCCAAACTGCAACCCGGCCAGCATCAGTGCCGCGCAGTAATAGATGCCCAAGACCAGACAAACCGAAAGCTGGCCGCGCACAAAGGCTGACAGAACGGTGTCAATCTCGCGGCTCAGGCGGCGGATGGTGGGGGCATGATCGCGCGGCAACAGCTGGTCAACGCGGGCAATCATATGGTCCCAGTCCAGCAAAAGGTAAAAGGCAACGACCGGCACCACCAGCACAAAGACCACAATCGAAACCGCCCCGGCAAGCGAGGTAAGCACCCCTTGGGCCAGAACCGCGCCTTTTGATTGGATGGTCTGGCCGATCTGGGCCAGGCTTTGCCGGATGGTTGACGTGCTGTCGGTCAGATCGGGAAAGCGTTCCAGCAAAAAGGCCTGCAGCCGACGGGCAATATCAGGCACGGCATTGACCAGCGCGGTCATCTGGTTCACCAGCGCCGGGATCACCGCCAGCACCAGCCCGATCAGGATCACAAAGGTCACCAGCGTGATAACCGAGGTGGCCATCGCCCGCCCCAGCCCCGCCCGCTCCAACCGGTCTGCCACGGGGTCCAGAAAATAGGCCACCGCGCCGCCCACTAGAAAGGGCAAGATCACATCACCCAAGACCCACAAAAGGCCAAAAAGCACAACAAGGGTGATCCCCCAGTATTTTGCCTGTTCGCGGATCGGAAGTGCCATGCGCCTGCCTTTGTGGTTCTTCTTTCACATTGCCCATCATGCGCCGGGTTTCAAGGGGCGCGGCGGCGATAGGGCGCCCCCATAAGCCAAGGGCAGGGCGCTTTCGGCCCTGCCCCCTGTTGTGTGGCCAAGCGGGCTTGGTCAGATGATAAAGATATCCGCCGCCGTCAGCGTGGTGCCATCGGCCAGTTCGGCCACCAGCACCTTTGCCCCGCCGCGCGAGCCGTCGGCATCATACCACAGGTTGCCGGTGGATTTTTGGTAGATGAAGCGGTCCGACGTATCGGTTGCGGCCGTGCCGGTGGTGAAATTGGCCGCCCGCAGTTGCCCGGTATAGTTGAAGGCGTTGAAGGGGCCATTGTCGAAATGCAGCGCATCATCCACGGCGCTGAAATCGGTGATGATGTCACGGTTCGCAGCGCCTTTTTCTTCAAACACAAAGACATCCGCCCCCGCACCCCCGGTCAGCGTGTCAATCCCCGCACCGCCAACCAGCCTGTCGGCGCCGCTGCCACCGTTCAGGCTGTCGGCCCCGATGCCGCCAAACAGCTTGTCATTGCCCTGATCCCCGAACAGCCGGTCATTTCCGTTGAAGCCGTTCATCACATCATTGCCGCCAAACCCGCGCACAACATCGCGGCCGTTGGTCAGGTTGTAGGTGTCCGAGGTGTTGAACAGCAGGCTGTTCAGCGCGGTCCAGTTGATGTTTTTCACATAGGTCAAAAAGCTCGCAGCAGAGGTGTTCAGCCCCGACCACGTCAAATAGGTCTCGCTGCCCGAAGGGTTGGTCAACAAAACCGAGTTCAACGTCCCGCTGATCCCGACAATCCGGTTGCCCGACATTTGATAGGAAATCCCGGTGCCGACAAAGGTGATGTAGCCGCCATCGGCATCGTCAAGCGTCAATCGGGTTGAGCTGCGTGAAACGATCGCCGCGTCCAGAATGCCATCAAATTCGTTTGATGATTGCAGACCGACGCCAGACAGAAGCCGATTGAAGTTGAGCGTAGCCATCGAAAACTCCCTTTTAAACCGGTGGTTGAATGGCGCGAAAGCCCACCGGGCACATACTGACGTTCCATTGACTAGCAGTCTTGGTCAGGCCCGCCAAGCCTTGAAGGCCAAACTTGGCCTTTCGCGGCCTGCGCGCTGTGGGCCTGCCTTGCGGTGCAGACCATGCCCGGGTTCGCCACGACCGGGTGTGCCATGTTCGGAACCGGCCCGATGCGGCAGGCGGAAACAAAGGCCGCGCTTGCGGCTGGCGATTGGTCTGTTCTTGTGGAAGAAGGGACAGATGACGATGACGTGTCACCTTTGACCAACGTTTTCATAAAAGGGCAGGACGTGGCGGCAAATCTTATTCTGTTCCGGGCGCTGGCGCATATGGCCGGTGTCTTTGTGCAAGGCCGCATGTTGCGGCGCAATCTGGTGGCGCCCCTGCTGCTTTCTGCCAAACCGTTTCAACCTCGGGTGCGGTGATGAGCGCGGTTTCTTCGGGGCTCTTGGCAGGGCGGCGGCGGCCCGTTGCTTTGGCACTCTATCTTGTGGTGCAGACGCTTGCGGCAGTGTTCTTTGTCGGCGACGCGCTGGTTGATCTGGTGGCCGGCGATATTGGCCCGCACAGCTATTTTGAAATTCTGGTGGCTTTTGCCTTGGCCATTGGGGTTGGGCTTGGGGCTATGGCGCTGCGCCAGACGCTGGCAGAAATGCAGGCGCAAGAGGTGGCACTTGCCTCGGCGCGCGGCGCCTTGGGCGATGTGATTACCGCCCAGTTCACCGATTGGGGCCTGACGCCTGCCGAACGCGATGTGGCCTTTCTGGCGCTCAAAGGGCTGGATGTGGCCGAAATTGCCGAGCTGCGCGGCCGCGCAGCGGGCACGGTGCGGGCGCAATTGACGCGCATCTATTCCAAGGCCGATGTCTCGGGCCGTGCCCAGTTTGCCGCGTGGTTTGTCGAAGATTTGCTGGGCGAGGGGTTGGACCTTGCCTCTGACAGCTGAAGGCCCACCCTGACGCTTGCCCCTTGGCCGCCTTCCCGCTAGGAACAGCCAAACCCATCCATGAGGCCGTCCCATGCGTCTGTCGCGCTATTTCCTGCCCGTCTTGAAAGAAAACCCCGCCGAGGCACAGATCGTCTCGCATCGCTACATGCTGCGCGCGGGGATGATAAAGCAGCAGGCGGCCGGGATTTATTCTTGGCTGCCCTTGGGCTACCGCGTCTTGAAGCGCATCGAACAGATCGTCCATGAAGAACAGGTGCGCGCGGGCCATATCCCGCTGTTGATGCCCACGCTGCAACCGGCAGACCTGTGGCGCGAAAGCGGGCGCTATGATGACTATGGTCAGGAAATGCTGCGCATCAAAGACCGGCAAGACCGCGAGATGCTTTACGGCCCGACCAATGAAGAGATGATAACCGACATCTTCCGCGCCCATGTCTCCAGCTATAAAGACCTGCCGCTGACGCTGTATCACATCCAGTGGAAGTTCCGCGACGAGATGCGTCCGCGCTTTGGTGTGATGCGGGGGCGCGAGTTCCTGATGAAAGACGGCTATAACTTTGACGTCGACCGCGCCTCGGCGCTGCATGCCTATAACCGCCACATGGTCAGCTATCTGCGCACCTATGAACGCATGGGCCTGACGGCCATTCCGATGCGCGCGGACAGCGGCCCGATTGGCGGCGATGACACGCATGAATTCCTTGTGCTGGCCGCAACCGGCGAATCCGAGGTGTTCTTCGATTCTGCGGTGACCGAGCTGAAGCTGGGCAACCGCGCGGTGGATTACGACAACCGCGACGAAGTGGCCGGCGTCTGCAAAGAGTTCACCACCCTTTACGCCCGCACCGATGAAACCCATGACGAGGCGCTGTTCAACGCCATCCCCGAAGAGCGCCGCAAAGTGGCGCGCGGCATCGAGGTGGGGCAGATCTTCTACTTCGGCACCAAGTATTCCGAAGCGATGGGCGCCACGGTTGTCACCGCCGATGGTTCCAAAGTGCCGGTCGAGATGGGCTCGCACGGGATTGGCGTGTCGCGTCTTTTGGGCGCAATCATCGAAGCCAGCCATGACGACAAAGGCATCATCTGGCCCGAAGGGGTTACGCCCTTCCCGGTGGGGATCGTGAACCTGAAACAGGGCGACGGCGCTGCCGATGCGGCCTGTGAAGGGCTTTACAAGGCGCTTGCGGCCAAGGGTCTGGAAGCGCTCTACGATGACCGCGACGAACGCGCGGGCGCAAAATTCGCCACGATGGATCTGATCGGCCTGCCTTGGCGCATCACGGTGGGTCCGCGCGGTTTGGCCAATGGGGTGGTGGAAGTCACCTCGCGCCGCACCGGGGTTTCGGAAGAAATGTCGCCCGAAGCCGCCGTGGACCGCATCGCGCAAATCTACGCCGAAATCTGATCGGGCTTCCGATCCGGCGTCTGGGTGGCCTTGTGCATCGGCAGGTTTGGGCAGGCGGCAGCCATGCCGCCTTGACCTATCCGCCCTCAAGCCTCAATTTGGGCCAAAACAAGAATGAGCAGAACCCTTGGCCCAGACCGCCCCTTTCTCGCGCTTTGAATTCATGATCGCCTGGCGCTATCTGCGCGCCAAGCGGGCAGAGGGCGGCGTGTCGGTGATGACATGGATCAGCCTTTTGGGCATCACGCTGGCGGTTTTCGCGCTGATTGCCACCCTTGCCGTGCGCGCCGGCTTCCGTGCCGAGTTTGTCGATACCATTTTGGGCGCCAATGCCCATGTCACGGTCTATTCGGCCGGGCATGCCACCGAAGACGGGCGCATGGTCAAGGCGTTCGAGGGCTATGATGATGTGGCGGCCAGACTGGCCGTGATACCGGGCGTCACCCGGCCGGCCCCCCTGATAAAGGGGCAGGTGATGGGGACATCGGCCCAAGGCCCCAGCCTTGGGGCTGAGGTTTTCGGCATCCGGCTGGATGATCTCAAGGCCATTCCCCGCGTTGGCCTTGGCTCGGATTCCTATGGCAATATCGAAGACTTCGATCTTGGCATTGCCATCGGGTCCGGCATTGCGCGGGAACTGGGTGTGACGGTTGGCGACCGCATCCGCCTTGTTGCGCCCTCGGGGGTGAAGACCGCCTTCGGGTCTTCGCCGCGCGTCAATGCCTATCAGATCACCTATATCTTCACCGCCGGGCGCTGGGATATCGACAAGACCCGCATCTACATGCCCTTCAGCGAAGCGCAAAGCTACTTCAACCGCGAAGGGCTGGCCGATGAGTTCGAGGTGATGGTGCAAGATCCCGAAAACATTGATGCCTATGCCATGACGGCGCTGGCGGCGGGGGGCGATCAGGCGCTGATCTGGACATGGCGCGATTCTGCAGGGTCATTCCTGCGGGCCTTGGACATTGAAGACAATGTGATGTTCATCATCCTGTCGATCCTTGTGCTGATCGCGGCAATGAACATCGTTTCGGGCCTTATCATGCTGGTCAAGAACAAGGGCCGCGATATTGGCATCTTGCGCACCATGGGGCTGACCGAAGGGTCAATCCTGCGGGTGTTTTTCATCTGCGGCGCGTTCACCGGGGTGGTCGGCACGGCGCTGGGCCTGGGGCTGGGCTGCCTCTTCGCGATCTATATCGATCCGATCTTTTCTTTCGTGAATTACATGGCCGGGGGCGGGGTGTGGGATCCGTCGATCCGCGGCATCTATGCCCTGCCGGCCAAGCTGCAAGGGGTGGATGTGCTGTCGGCGGTGGGCCTGTCGCTGGGCCTTTCCTTCATCGTGACGATTTTCCCCGCCCGCCGTGCGGCGCGGATGAACCCGGTAGAGGCGCTGCGCTATGAATGACTACGCGCTGGAACTGGCGGGCATCGAAAAGGTCTACAAGCGCGGCACGCCGGGCGAGGTGGCCGTGTTGCGCGGTGCCACGCTGGAGGTGAAGCGCGGCGAGGTGGTGGCCCTGGTGGCCCCTTCGGGTGCCGGCAAATCCACGCTTTTGCACATTGCAGGGCTTCTTGACACGCCTGACCAAGGATCGGTTGCGCTGTCGGGGCGCAATATGGTGGGGCTTTCGGACCGCGAACGCACGTTGGCGCGCCGTGGCGAGGTGGGGTTCATCTATCAGTTTCACCACCTTCTGCCCGAGTTTACCGCGCTGGAAAACGTGGTGATCCCGCAGCTTGCCAATGGTGTCGCCGAAGCGGCAGCCAAGGCCCATGGCTTGGATCTTCTGGCCCGTGTCGGTGTGGCCGAGCGCGCCAGCCACCGCCCGGCGGCCCTGTCGGGGGGCGAACAGCAGCGCGTTGCCTTTTGCCGGGCGCTGGCCAATGGGCCAAAGCTTTTGCTGGCCGATGAACCCACCGGCAACCTTGACCCCGAAACCTCGGATCAGGTTTTTGCCGCACTGATGGCTTTGGTGCGCGAAACCGGTCTTGCCGCGCTGATCGCCACCCATAACCTTGACCTCGCCGCCCGGATGGACCGGATTGTCCGCCTTGATCAGGGCCGGGTCAGCGACATCATCACGCCCAGCGCTTTCAAAGCCGCCCAAACCTGACGGAACAGGAGATGCCCATGGCCCGCTTCCCCCGCACCTTTGCCCTTTTGGCGCTGCCGCTTCTGGCGGCCTGCGTTGATGCCAAGGACACGCCCGACACCGGCGCCGAAGATTACGCCGCCTATTGTTCGGCCTGTCACGGGCCAGCAGGCAAGGGCGATGGCCCCGCCGCGGCCGGTCTGTCGCGCAAACCCGCGAACCTGACCACGCTGTCGCACAGCAATAAGGGCGCCTTCCCCACAACCCGCGTCATGGCGCAGATCTGGGGCTATGCCGGGGCCAAAGGGCGCGGCGTGATGCCCGATTTCGGCCCCTTGCTGCAGGGCGAAATGGTGCCCTATGACGGCGGCGATGGCATTGAAACCCCAACCCCCATTCGTCTGGTGGCGCTGGCCGAATATCTTAAAGTTCTTCAGCAGAAATAACCTCGGCCGCTTGTGCGCGCGCCAAAAGCACAAGGATCAACACCAGCGACAGCGCCGGAAACCCGGCGGCAAAGCCCACCAGCAGATCCTTGTGCAGTTCCGAAAGCCCCGAGGAAAAAGCCAAGATCACCGCGATAGAGGCCTCGATCCCCAGCGCGAACAGGGCGACAAGCCCGGCCGGGGTGGAAAACACATAGCCCATCTTCGCCTCCGGTTTGGTTTGGTGCAAGATGCAACCTAAGCGCGTGTTGCGTCAACAAATTTCGCGCCCATCTCGCGCAAGGCCACGCGCCTGCCGGGGCCGGTTCCGCCCTTGTTTCGCCCGCGCAGGTGCATCGGGCGCATTGACGGGCTTGGGGGTGTTGACTCTGGCTTTTGCCCCTGTATAAGCCCCCCACTTGTCCCGGAAGCAATTCCGGGGCTTTTCATTGGTGTTGGTGGACCTTGCAAAAGGATCCCTGTCGTCCCGCAAGGGAAGAGGACAACGCCCTTCGACAACAAAAGAAGGAGATCAGCCGTGACCAAACGCACGTCTGCCAAGTACAAACTCGACCGCCGCATGGGCGAAAACATCTGGGGCCGCGCCAAGTCGCCTGTCAACAAGCGCGAATATGGCCCCGGCCAGCACGGCCAGCGCCGCAAGAACAAACTTTCCGATTTCGGTACCCAGCTGCGCGCCAAGCAAAAGCTCAAGGGCTATTACGGCGACCTGACCGAAAAGCAATTCCGCAAGATCTTTGCCGAAGCCGAGCGTGTGCGCGGTGACACCGGCGAGATGCTGATTGGTCTGTTGGAGCGTCGTCTGGATGCGGTGATCTACCGCGCCAAGATGGTCCCGACCATTTTCGCCGCCCGTCAGTTCGTCAACCACGGCCACGTTTCGGTCAACGGCAAGCGCGTGAACATCGCGTCCTACCGTGTGAAAGAACGCGATGTCGTCGAAGTTCGTGAAAAGTCCAAGCAACTGGCGATCGTGATCGAAGCTCTGGCTTCGGCTGAACGCGACGTTCCGGACTATCTGGAAGTTGACGCTGGCAAGAAAGTCATCAAGTTCGTCCGCACCCCGGGCCTGTCGGATGTGCCTTATGCGGTGAAGATGGAACCGAACCTGATCGTCGAATACTACGCCAAGAACTAACGGCGTGGTGCGCTGATCCGCACCTGTCATTCGGGGCCGCGCCGCAAGGTCGCGGCCCTTTTTCCTTGTGGAGTGTCCCATGTCCCAAAAACCCAATCTGGAAAGCCAATTCGAACGTGGCCTGTTTGCCAGCCGCTGGCTGATGGCGCCGATGTATCTGGGGCTGGTGATCAGCCTTGGGATGCTGTTGGTGATCTTCCTGAAAGAACTCGCCTATTACGCGCCGCAGGTCTTTACCATGACCGCCGATCAGGGGATATTGGCGATCCTGACACTGATCGATCTGTCGTTGGCGGCGAATTTGCTGCTGATCGTGCTGTTTTCGGGCTATGAGAATTTCGTCTCGAAACTGGAGATCGGCGAGAATGCCGACCGGCCCGACTGGATGGGCACGGTTGATTTCTCGGGGCTGAAGATGAAGCTCATCGCGTCGATCGTGGCGATTTCGGGCATCCATTTGCTGAAGGTTTTCATGGCCTTGGGCAAACCCGGCGCGGCCTATACCGTATCGAACGACACGCTGAAATGGATGGTCATCATCCACCTGACCTTTGTCATCTCGGGCGTCTTGCTTGCCTTGATGGACTGGATGGCAGCCAAAAGCACCAAGCATTGAAAGGCCAAATCATGACCCATACTGTTCACACCCGCATTGACGGCCCGCTTGTGATGATTGGCTTTGGCTCCATCGGGCGCGGCACGCTGCCCTTGATCGAACGCCATATCGGGTTTGACCGCACCGCCTTTAGCGTGATCGAACCCTCGGGCGATTTTGCCCATATCCTGCAAGAGCATGGCATCCGCCACCTGCAACTGGCGCTCACGCCTGACAATTATGAAGCCACCCTGCGCGGGCTGTTTCCGGCGGGCAAGGGGATGGTGGTGAACCTGTCGGTCGATGTGGACAGCATCTTGCTGATGCAGCTTTGCGCCGAACTTGGGGTGCAATATATCGACACCGTCGTGGAACCTTGGCCGGGCTTTTACTTTGGCTCCAGCCTGCCCAACGCCGAACGTACCAACTATCCCTTGCGCGAAAAGGTGCGCGCCCTTGGCAAAGACCATGTTGGCGGGCCGACGGCCGTGTCGTGCTGCGGGGCGAACCCGGGCATGGTGTCTTGGCTGTTCAAAGAGGCGCTTTTGCGTCTGGCCGCCGATACCGGTGTTGCCGCCGCCCCCAAAAACCGCGCCGATTGGGCCGAACTGGCCATGACGCTGGGCGTCAAGGGCGTGCATGTGGCCGAACGTGACACCCAGATTTCGGCCCGGCCAAAGCCTGTGGGCACTTTCGTCAACACATGGTCGGTCGATGGGCTGTTGTCCGAAGGCTATCAGCCCGCCGAATTGGGCTGGGGCACGCATGAGAAAAACCTGCCCCCCCATGGCCACCGCTTTTCCCATGGTGCGGGCTATGCGATCTGGATCGACCGGCCCGGTGCCGATACCCGCGTGCGGTCTTGGTGCCCGACCGCCGGCCCGCAATATGGCTATGTGGTGACCCATAATGAATCGCTGTCGATCCCGGATTACTACACCGTCTGGGAGGGCACGCGGGCGGTCTATCGGCCCACCTGCCACTATGCGTATCATCCGTGCAATGACGCGATCCTGTCGCTGCATGAAATCAACGGCGCGGGCCAACTGCCTGAACATAAACACATTCTGACAGCAGACGAGATTGTGTCAGGCGGCGATGATTTGGGCGTTTTGCTTTATGGCCATGCCAAGGGTGCGATGTGGTATGGCTCGCGGCTCAGCATCGACGAGGCGCGCGCGCTGGCCCCCTATCAAAACGCCACCGGCATGCAGGTCACTTCTGCGGTGCTCGCGGCCATGGTCTGGGCGGCCGAAAACCCGCACGAAGGCTGGGTCGAGGCCGATGAGATGGACCACGCCCGCTGCCTGCAGGTGCAGCGGCCCTATCTTGGCCGGGTTGAATGCCACTATACCGACTGGACGCCCCTGCAGCATCGCATCAACAGCTTTGCCGAAGATCGCGATGACCAAGATCCTTGGCAGTTCACCAATTTCCTGGCTGTCTAAGCCAGACACCAGACCAAAGGGGCGGCCAAGGGTCGCCCCTTTGCCTTTGCACTGGTCATACCCCCCGGCGGGCGGTAAAAGCCGGGCCTGACTTTGGGGAATCTGATGAACGATCAAATCCGCCCGCAACCTGGCATCATGGACATCGCGCTTTACGAAGGCGGCAAGGCCTCGGTTGCGGGGGTGTCCAACATCGTCAAGCTGTCGTCCAACGAAAACCCCTTTGGCCCGTCGCTGCGCGCGAAGGATGCGTTTCAGCGCTCGGTGCACCAGTTGCACCGCTATCCATCCACCGACCATGCCGCCCTGCGCACGGCGATTGCCGAAACCCATGGCCTTGATGCCGCCCGGGTGATTTGCGGCGTGGGATCGGATGAAATCATCCATTTCCTGTGCCAGGCCTATGCCGGCCCAAAGGATGAGGTGGTCTATACCGAACACGGCTTTCTGATGTACCGCATTTCGGCCATGGCGGCGGGGGCAACCCCTGTCGAGGTGGCCGAACGGGACCGCACCACCGATGTTGACGCCATCTTGCGCGCCTGCAACCGGCGCACCAAGCTGGTGTTCATCGCCAACCCGAACAATCCCACCGGCACCATGGTTTCCGCAGCCGAGGTGGAGCGTTTGGCCGCCGGACTGCCGCCGCAGGCGATTTTGGTGCTGGACGGGGCTTATGCCGAATATGTCGAAGGCTTTGAT
>JAIOXV010000083.1 GCA_021741465.1 Paracoccaceae bacterium | reverse complement strand
GCTGGGTTGTTACCGAGGGCAATCCCCAGATGAAGACTTGGGCGCTGCATACCTCTTCGGCAGGTGACATGGTTTCGGGCATCTGGGAATGCACCGAAGGCAGCCTGCATGCCACCTATACCGCCTATGAGTATGTCGTGTTGATCGAAGGGCGCATCACCATCACCCACGACGGTGGCCTGCCCGTCACGGTCGAGGCCCCCGATGCCTGTGTGGGTGAACCTACGTTCAAAGGCACCTGGGCCATCGAAAGGCCCGTCCGCAAGCATTTCGATTTCCGCATCAAATAAACGCAGCCGACGGGCCAATGCTTGGCCAGTGCCGGTCGCTCGCCCGTCTTGTGCCTTTGTGTGCTATCACGATTTCCCCATTTTCTTTGACGTGTTTCGGGCTGTTATCGCCTAACAGCGCGGGGATTTTGCCTATCAGGCAGATATTCCCGCATCTTTGTTTCATCGCCCGTCCCGATTGTCGGACGGGGCTGAACCCGAAAGGACCACCCCATGCTGTCGAAGTTCAAAACCACAACTGTTTCCCTTGTCACCGTGATTGGCCTTGCCGTTGCCGCCGCTGCACCTGCCCACGCTTGGGGTCAACGTGAACGCGATACCCTGACGGGGGCTGCCGGGGCGCTGGTGCTGAAAGCCATCATCGATGACTCGCGCCGCCACCAAGCCCCTGTTCAACAATATGTGCCTGCGCCTGCGCCGAGATACTATCCGGCCCCGCGCTATTCCAAGCCGGCCGCGCCGTCGATTTATTCCACGCCCGTCGCACGTGCGTTCAGCAGCTATTCCATCTCGCAACGCTATATGATCCAGCGCCAATTGGCCTATTGGGGCTATTACCGGGGCGGCATTGATGGTTCGTTCGGGCCCGGCACCTATTCCGCCGTGGTCGGCTATGCCCGCGATCAGGGGCAGGCGCGCAAGCTTGGCTCTACTGTTGGCGCGGTCAAGCTTTTCGAACGCCTGCTGCACTAGCCCCGATCTTTCCGCCATCAAAGCGGCGCAGGGTTAAGCCCCTTTCTGCCCTGCGCTGCCTTTTTCCGAGTGCCCCCAAGGATTGCGGCGCGGTGCGCGTCATAGCATTGTCATGTTGATGGATACACCCGACGAGATCCTTGCCTCATCCGCCGCCGCGGGCGACCGTGCGGCGTTTGGTGTGCTTATTCAAAGACATTATGACCGGGTGCAAGGCCTTGCCTGGCGGTTGACCGGAAGCCAGGCCGAAGCGCAGGATCTGACCCAGGACATTTTCGCGGCCCTGCCCGCGAAGCTGCGCCATTGGCGCGCAGAGGCGCGGTTTTCAACCTGGCTTTACCGCGTGGTTGTGAATGCCGCCCATGATCTGCGCCGGCGTCAAGCGACCCGCGCCAAGGCCAGTGCGGGGTGGGGTGATTGGGAAACCGCCCGTCAGGATGAGATCGTTGCCGACCGCGCACGGCTGGATTGGCTGACCCAAGCCATGACGCAGCTTTCGCCCGAATTGCGCGACACCGTGGCACTGGTCTTGGGCGAAGAACTGACCCAAGCGCAAGCGGGCGAGGTTTTGGGCCTGTCGGAAGGCACGATCGCCTGGCGGATGGCCGAAGTGAAAAAACGTCTGCACGCCATAGCGCAGGAGGGGGCTAAATGAGCGAAGGACTTGATGATCTCAAGGCGGCCTTGGCAGCCGCACCTGCCCCTGATGCGGCGGCCAAGGCCACGGCACTGCGGCTTGCCATGGAAAATTTTGACCGGCTCCAAGGATCGACCGATCCGATCCGTTTGAAGAAGGACCGCCCCTTGGAAGGGCGGGGTTCCTTAAACGGGGTTTTTGCCATGTTGAAGACGTTAACCTCAAAGCCGGTTTTGGCCGCGACAACCTCGGCAATGGCGCTGGTCGCCGGATTTGCCGTGATCTTGCCCTTGGTCGAACAAGGCACCTTGCGCGAGACGACCCGAGGTGCCGTGCCCGAAACTGAGATCGCACAGAGCGCCGAGAGTGAGGCCACACGCCAACGCGCTGACGATGGCACGGCCCTGCCAATGCCGGAAGAACCCAAAGCCTTGGCCGAGCAGATTGCCGCGGCCCCCTTGGCCAAAGCCGCGCCGAAGGGTGTGATGACCCGCAGTGCCGCGCCCGAAATGGCCGATGGCTTGCAGATGGCGCCCGCCCTGGGCCTTGCCGACGACAGGGGGGCCATGCCAACCGATAACACCGAAGCCTTTTCCAATGCCCCCGCCAACCCGGTGATAGTGACGGCAGAAGAGCCGGTTTCAACCTTTTCGATTGATGTCGATACCGCCTCTTATGCGATGCTGCGGCAGTCTTTGAACGCGGGGTTTCTTCCCGATCCTGCCGCGGTTCGCGTGGAAGAGATGGTGAACTATTTCCCCTACGCCTATGCCGCACCCGAGGAGGGGCAGGCATTCCGGTCCAGCGTGACAGTCATGCCCACGCCGTGGAACCCCGGCACCCGGCTGGTGCATATCGGCATTCAAGGGGCTTTGCCGGCATTGCACGATCGCCCACCGCTGAACCTGGTGTTTCTGATCGACACGTCCGGGTCGATGGATGCGCCGTCAAAGCTGCCCTTGTTGCGGCAATCTCTGGCCCTGATCTTGCCGGAGCTGCGGCCCGAGGATCAGGTGGCGATCGTTGCCTATGCCGGGTCGGCAGGTCAGGTGTTGGCCCCCACGCGGGCAAGTGAGCGCGGCACGATTTTGGGCGCGCTGGACCGTCTTGCAGCGGGCGGGTCCACCGCCGGGGTCGAAGGCATTGAACTGGCCTATCAAGTCGCAAAATCCATGACCAGCGAGGGCGAGGTTTCGCGCGTTCTTCTGGCCACCGACGGCGATTTCAATGTGGGTCTGAGCGACCCCGAAGCCTTGAAAGCCTTTATCGCCAAGCAACGCGTGGCGGGAGTTTACCTTTCTGTTCTGGGCTTTGGCCGGGGCGATCTGGATGACGCCACGATGCAGGCCTTGGCGCAGAACGGCAACGGCATGGCGGCCTATATCGACAGCCTGTCCGAGGCGCGCAAGGTGCTGGTCGATCAGCTTTCGGGTGCTTTGTTCCCGATTGCCGACAATGTCAAAATCCAGATCGAGTGGAACCCTGCCGAGGTCGCGGAATATCGGCTTATCGGCTATGAAACCCGCGCTTTGCGGCGCGAGGATTTCAACAATGACAAGGTTGACGCCGGCGATATCGGCGCGGGCGCGCAGGTGACGGCGATCTATGAGGTGACCGCGCCGGGCAGCCCGGCCCTGTTGAACGACCCTCTGCGCTATGGGGCTTTTGTGCAGGCCACACCTGGCGAGGAATTGGGTTTCCTGCGCCTGCGCCATGTCGCACCAGGGCAAGGTGAAAGCCAATTGCAGGAAACCGCGATCCTGCCGGAAATGGCCGAGGCCGGTGCAGATGCCCGCTTTGCCGTTGCGATTGCCGGTTTTGGCCAGTTGCTGACCGGCGCGCGCTATTTGGGCGATTGGGGTTGGGACGAGGCTATTGCGATGGCGCAAGGCGCGCGGGGCGAGGACGCTTTCGGCTACCGGGTTGAAGCGATTACCCTGATGCGTTTGGCGAAGGCCTTGGCGCAGTAAGCGGTTCGCCGCCCGGCACAGATCAAAAGGCCCCGGCGCAAACCGGGGCCTTTGCCTATGGACGGGTTACCAATGGGCGATCAGACCTCGGCGGTTTCCACCGGCTTTGCCTCGATCGCATGCGACTTCAGGTCGGTCGGGCGGCCAATTTCGATCCGGCGGGGTTTCATTGCCTCGGGCACTTCGCGCACAAGATCGATGTGCAGCATGCCATGTTCATGAACCGCGCCGGACACCTTCACATGGTCGGCCAAGGCAAAACGGCGCTCGAAGGCGCGGGTGGCGATGCCGCGGTGCAGATAGGTCTTTTCCGCGGTTTCGGGGGCCTTGCGGGCGGTGACGAAAAGCGCACCCTCTTTCACATCGACCGAAAGCTCGTCCGGTGAAAAGCCTGCTACGGCGATCGAGATGCGGTAGGCGTCTTCGGCGGTTTTTTCGATGTTGTAGGGCGGATAGGTGGTCTGGGCCACATCGGCGGTCAGCGCGCGGTCCATCAGATCGGCAATCCGGTCAAAGCCAACAGTGGCACGGTACAGGGGGGCAAAATCAAAGCTACGCATGTCATCCTCCAAGAGCGATGTTAAGTGCATCCGCCCCGATCATGGGCGCGGACGGGAAATCGTCCGCGGCCCGTCATGGCACCGGGGACAAGGTTTATCTGGGAAGGGTTTTTGCGGTTTTCAAGGGGGCGCGGGGGCAGTTCATCGGGCTTTGAAGCCGGGTTTGCGCCTGCACCGGGCCGCGATCTTTGCAGCCAAAGCGGCGGCCGTCTTAAGGCTTTACGAATTTTGCGCCGCCCGCCTGCCCACCGGACAAAAGCCGCACCTTGTTGTTGCCCATCCCTGAGCGCTGGTGGTCTGCGTCCAACTCGGCCCGCAGTTCTTCCAGCCTGCCGGTCAGAACCGACCCCAGCGCCACGCGCTTGCCCTCGACATCGGCTTTGGCGGACACAACCGACACAATCTTCATCTGACCGTCGCGCAGGGCAAAAATCGGCGCGCCCGAAGATCCGAAATCGACATCGCAGGAAAACACCACGATGTCCGGCGCACGGTCCAGCACATGGCAGGTTTTCTGAAGGCTTGGGGCTTCGGCCCGGTCTTGGGCATAGGACACCACCCCCACTGCATCCCCACGCGCCGGGCGGCCAGCGGTGGCAAATGGGGTGATCTGGGGCAGGCGAATGGGTTGATCGAGCGCGATCAGCGCAAGGTCAAAGGCCACCCGATCAAGGCTTTTCGCCCCTGAGTAGATGTAATCGGGATGGGCAATGCTGGTGCGCGCGCCGCGATAGGCCTCGGCCCGGCCATTGCGCCATCCGGCGAGAAATTCGATGTCCTGATCGGCAATCCGCGCGCCGGTTTCCTTGTCAAACAGGCAATGCGCTGCGGTCAGCACCAGATCGGGGGCAATCAGCGTGCCAGTGCAAAAGCCGCGCTTGCCAAGGTTCAGCCGCCCGACGGCCTGCCATCCTGCCCCGGCTGCCGATGTCTCAAGGCTGACCAAAGGGCTTTCCTCGGCAAAACCGGGAAAGGCGAGAAGGCACAGAAGGGCAATGAATTTTGCAGGCCGCATGGGAACTTTGTTACAGGGTTGGCTTTCGGCTACCGGCTGATTGCGGCAATTCTGCGGCAAAGCCCGTGGCGGCGGGCGAATGTCTTTCAGGCCCGGCCCGCGCTGGATGACAGCGACAGGGGGTCAATTCCCATGCTGCGCAGCGCACCGGTCCATTTTCTGGCGTCGTCATCGGCAAAGACCAGCCCTGCGTCAGCTTCGGCGGTCAGCCAGTCATTGCGGGCGATCTCGGCTTCCAGTTGCCCCGGCCCCCAGCCCGAATAGCCCAGCGCCAAAAGAGCGCGATGCGGGCCATCGCCGCGCGCCAAGGCCTCCAGCACATCCAAGGTGGCTGTCATGCCATATCCGCCTTCGATCTTCATCGTGGTGGCCCCGCCACGATAGTCGGGGCTGTGCAAGACAAAACCCCGCCCGCGTTCGACCGGCCCGCCGAAATGCACGGCAATTTCCCGGCCTTGGGGGGCGCGGGGAATTTTCAGATGCTCCAAAAGCCCGGAAAAGGTGACCTCTTCGACGCGCTTGTTGACGATCAGGCCCATCGCACCCTCGGCGCTATGGGCACAAATCAGGACCACGCTTTTGTCAAAGCGCGGATCGCCCATACCGGGCATCGCCACCAGAAATTTTCCCGTCAGGTCCATCGAATCGACGCCCTTCATTCTGCCATTCACTGTGGGCCTGCAACGCGGCGGCCTCAAGTCCCAGTTTGTTGCATTGGCTTGACCGGATCGTGATTTCCATTTGGCTGAGGGCTGCCTAGATTGCACAGCATGAAAATCACCCTGCCTTTCGCCACCCTCACCCTGACTGCCGCCGCTTTGGCGGCCCTGACCCCGGCCGTGACGCCAGCTTGGGCGATGACGCAAGACGAAGCCTTGCAGGCCAGCCTGCTGCCCGGTTGGCAGATGGAAGGTGGCCATCACATGGCCGGGCTGTCCTTGGTGCTTGCGCCCGGTTGGAAAACCTATTGGCGCAGCCCCGGAGAAGCGGGGATTCCGCCGCTTTTTGACTGGTCAGGATCGCAAAACGTCAAGGCGGTCTATGTCCATTGGCCAAGCCCGGTGGTGTTCCACACCAATGGCTTGCAGACCGTCGGCTACAAAGGGGACGTGGTTTTGCCGCTGGAGGTGGTGCCGGTGGTGCCGGGACAGCCGATTGTGCTGAAGGCACAGGTCGATATGGGCATCTGCAAAGATATCTGCATGCCGGCGCAAGTTTCTGTCAGCGCCGATTTGCCCAATCCGGGCACAGATTATCCTGCCGTGCGCGCCGCGCTGAAGGCCCGTCCTGCCAGCGCGGCGCAGGCAGGGGTTGGCCGGGTGGCCTGCGAGGTGGAACCGATTGCCGACGGCCTGCGCCTGACCGCAACCGTAGATATTCCCGATCAGGGCCGCGATGAGGCGGTGGTGTTCGAGCCCGCAGACCGCAGCATCTGGGTGGCGCAGTCGGTCACCAGCCGCTCTGGTTCACGGCTGACATCGGTTACCGAACTTGTCGGCCCTTCAGGCGTGCCCTTTGCGCTGGACCGGTCTGGTCTGCGGCTGACGGTTCTTGGCGGGGCAAGGGCGGTTGAGATTGCAGGCTGCCCCGCACCCTGAACCGCAAGCGCCATTGGCCCCTAAGCCCATTGGCCTTTATGCGCCGTGTTTCATCCGTTGCCGCGCAGGCGCGCCTGCAGTGACAACAGGTCGGCCCAAGCTTTGCGCTTGGCAATCGGGGTGCGCAAAAGATAGGCGGGGTGAACCATCGGCAGCATCGGCTTGCCAAGCGCTGTGGTCCAAGCGCCGCGCGCGCGCATGATGCCCTTTTGTCCTGTCAGGGCGAAAAGCGGGGTATTTCCCATCACGACGATCAGATCGGGATCTGCCAAGGCGATGTGGCGTTCGACAAAGGGGCGCATCATTGCCACTTCGCCCGGCTCGGGGTCGCGGTTGCCCGGCGGGCGCCAAGGCAGAACATTGGTGATGTAAAGCGCCGCCGCGGGATCGGGATTGCTGCGGGCAAGGCCAATTGCAGCGAACATGCGGTCCAAAAGCTGGCCGGCCCGGCCAACAAAGGGCCGGCCTTCCATGTCTTCGTCGCGGCCCGGTGCCTCGCCCAGGATCAGGACACGCGCCGCGGGGTTGCCATCGCAAAAAACGGTGTTGCGCGCGCCCTTTTTCAAATCGCACAGGTCAAATCCGGCCATCGCCTCGCGCAATGCATCAAGGCTGGTCGCCCTTGCCGCCGCGGTTTGGGCGGCTGCGACCGCATCCACCTTCGGGGTCTGGGCAAAAACGGGCGGGGTGGAAGGCCCTGCCGCGCTTGGCGCACCGGGTCCTGCCGCGCGCGGCGTTACGGCAGCGGGTGGCATGGCCCCCGCCCGGTTGGTTTCCGGCAGATCATAGCGCGAGACCGGCGTGTCCCCGACAACGTCGCTGACGCCCAGATCCACCTGCCAGGCCAAAGCCGCAAGTGAGGCATGCCAATCGGCCGCGATCTGATCCGTGATTCCCATGCCAAGGACCCTAGGCCGCAGCCCGCAATCCCACAACCCGGCTTGCCGGGCGGCGATCAGCTTTCTATAAGCCCCAAACAGCCGCACGTCGCTGCCATCGGGGGATGCCATGACCACCTTTCGCGCTCGTCACCTTCTTGGCATCGAACAGCTTTCCCCCGCCGAGATCACAACCGTCCTTGATCTGGCCGATCGTTACGTCGATCTGAACCGCCGAACGGTCAAACAGTCTGACGCTTTGGCGGGTCTGACGCAGATCAACATGTTCTTTGAAAACTCCACCCGCACGCAGGCCAGCTTTGAACTGGCGGGAAAGCGGCTTGGGGCCGATGTGATGAATATGTCGGTCGCGCAATCTTCGGTGAAGAAGGGCGAGACGCTGATCGACACCGCGATGACGCTGAACGCCATGCATCCCGATCTTCTGGTGGTGCGGCACGGCGCATCGGGCGCGGTGAACCTTTTGGCACAAAAGGTGGATTGCGCGGTGCTGAACGCAGGCGATGGGCGGCACGAACACCCGACCCAGGCCTTGTTGGACGCGCTGACGATCCGCCGCGCCAAGGGCCGTATCCAGCGCCTGACGGTGGCGATTTGCGGCGATATCGCCCACAGCCGTGTGGCGCGCAGCAATCTGATCCTGCTGAACAAGATGGAAAACCGCATCCGCCTGATCGCCCCGCCGACCTTGATGCCTTCGGGTGTGGGCGAATTTGGTTGCGAGCTTTATGACGACATGCGCAAGGGCCTTGAAGGCGCCGATGTGGTGATGATGCTGCGGCTGCAAAAAGAGCGGATGGACGGTGGGTTCATCCCTTCCGAACGCGAGTATTACCACCGCTACGGCCTTGATGCCGAAAAGCTGAGCCATGCCAAACCCGATGCCATCGTCATGCACCCCGGGCCGATGAACCGTGGCGTTGAAATTGACGGCGAACTTGCCGATGACATCAACCGCAGCGTCATTCAGGAACAGGTTGAAATGGGCGTGGCTGTGCGTATGGCCTGCATGGACCTTCTGGCGCGCAATCTGCGGGCCGAGCGTGGGGCACGCGCAACGGGGGTGATGGTGTGATTTCGCCGTCTTTTCACAGGTGCGCCGATGTCTGAAATCATCCCCGACCCGATCCTAGGCCGCGATGTGCCGCTGGACCCCGGCGAGGCGCTGATTGCGGTCTTCCGCGCAGATCCCGCAACCTATTGGCGCAGCAATGCGATCATGGCCCTGATTGCCGGGGTTCTGGCCGGGGCTGGCCTGGTTTACGGGGGCAATCCCGCACCTTGGGTTGGGCCCGTGGCCGCGGTTCTGGCGATAGGTCTGCGCGCGGCTTACCTGAGATCGGAAGTCATGGCCGACGCATGGAAATTGACCAATCGTCGCCTGATCGGTCCCGGCGGGCGCATCGCGCCCTTGTCCAGCCTGAAAGCTGTGCGGCCGTTCTTTGGCGCGGTGCAATTGGTGACGGCATCTGACAAACATCTGGTGAAGTATCAGGCCGATACCGCCGCAACGATTGCCGCCATTGAAAAGGCAAAAGGGGGCAAGACATGACCCCCGATCCCGACCGCAAGCCAACCAAGGGCGAGATGCGGGCCGGCGGCATGGTTGCTGCTGCCGTATTGGTGTTTCTGGCGGTTTTCACCACTGTTTTCGTGCTGATGGGTTAGGCCATGACCAAACCGCTTGCCCCGAGACGACAGCCCGGCATCCTTGACGTTCGGCTGTTGCGGGGGTGGCAGGCCGAAAGGGTGCAACCCATTATGATGAGTGACATATCCGATGCGAACCAGGTGCATACCCTGAACTGCAAGCTTCAAAAGGGCCTGACATGATCCTGCATTTTGAAAACGCCCGCCTGATCGACCCCGAGGCTGGAACCGACAGCCTTGGCAGCCTGACGGTGTCAGAAGGCCAGATCGTGGCGCGCGATGGGGCCGCGCCAAAGGGGGCACAGATCGTCGATTGCGCCGGGGCCTGTCTTGCGCCGGGGATCGTCGATTGGGGTGTCAAGATCGGGGAACCCGGAGAGCGGCACCGCGAAAGCTTTCGCTCGGCCGGGCTTGCGGCCGCCGCCGGTGGGGTGACCACGATCATCGCCCGCCCCGATACCTTGCCCGCCATCGATACGCCCGAAACCTTGGAATTCGTTACCCGCCGCGCGCGTGAGGCCCCGGTGCGTATCCGCCATATGGCCGCCCTGACCAAAGGCCGCAGCGGGCGCGAGATGACCGAGATCGGCTTTTTGCTGGACGCGGGGGCCATCGCGTTTAGTGACGTCTTCGCGGTTGCGGAAAACACCAAAGCCCTTTCAAGGGCGATGACCTATGCCAAATCTTTGGGGGCCCTGATCGTTGGTCATCCGCAAGAGCCGGGTCTGTCTGCGGGGGCTTCGGCCACCTCTGGCAAGTTCGCCTCGCTCAAGGGCCTTCCGGGCGTGTCGCCGATGGCTGAACGGCTGGGTCTTGACCGCGATCTTGGCCTTGTCGAGATGACGGGCGCGCGCTGGCATGTCGATCAGATCACCACAGCCCGCAGCCTTTCTGCGCTGGAGTTGGCAAAGGCGAACGGGCTTGATGTCACTGCAGGGACATCAATTCACCATCTGACGTTGAACGAATTTGACGTGGGCGAATATCGCACCTTCTTCAAATTCACCCCGCCGCTGCGCAGCGAAGAGGACCGTCTGGCAATGGTTCAGGCCGTGGCCGATGGGGTGATCGATGTGATCGGCAGCTTCCACACGCCCGCGGATGAGGAATCCAAGCGTCTGCCGTTTGAAGAAGCGGCCTCGGGGGCGGTGGGTTTGCAAACCCTGCTTCCTGCAGCGCTGCGGTTGTATCATGCGGGCCAGCTTGACCTTGCGACATTGTTCCGCGCGCTCAGCTTGAACCCGGCCAAGCGGCTTGGCCTGCCACAAGGACGCCTCGGCGAAGGCGCGCCTGCGGATCTTGTGCAGTTCAATCCGGATACACCCTTTGTCCTGGACCGCTTTTCGCTTTTGTCCAAATCAAAGAACACGCCCTTTGACGGGGCGCGGATGGAAGGTAAGGTGCTGGCCACCTATGTCGCTGGCTCCAAGGTTTACGAGGCGCGCTGAATGCCGGAGATCACAACATCCCTGCCGCTGCTCGTGGTTTGCGGGCTTTTGGGCTATCTTCTGGGGTCGGTACCCTTCGGGATCGTTATCACCCGCGCGCTGGGCTTGGGCGATTTGCGGGCCATCGGATCGGGCAATATCGGGGCGACGAATGTGCTGCGCACCGGCCACAAGGGCGCGGCGCTGGCAACGCTGCTGCTGGATGCCGGCAAGGGCGCGATTGCGGTTCTGATCGCGCGGGCTGCGATCGGCGAAGATGCCGCACAGATTGCCGGGGGCATGGCGTTTCTGGGCCATCTTTTCCCGGTCTGGCTGGGGTTCAAGGGCGGCAAGGGGGTCGCCACGTTTCTTGGCACGATCTTGGCGCTGGCCTGGCCCATTGGGCTGGCCGCTTGTGCCACTTGGGCGGTTACGGCGGCGGTCACCCGCATTTCATCGGCAGCGGCCCTGGTCGCTGCGGCGACATCGGGATTGTGGTGTTTTGTCTTTTCGCGCGGCGATTTGCTGTTTTTGAGCTTTGGCCTGATGCTTTTGGTCTACATCCGCCACTGGCCGAACATTCAGCGCATCAAGGCCGGAACCGAACCGAAGATCGGGCAGAAAACGGCTGGCTGACCACAGCGTCAGCGCGCCTAAAGGCTTGCCGCTTCGTAGATCCGGCTCAGATCACCGGCCCATTCGCCGTTATAAAGATCAAGCCAGCGGTCCGCCTGCACTTTGCCCGTCTTCAACGACGTGACGAGCGGCGCAAGATAGCGCTCTTCGCCAAGGCCACGCGCCGCAAGGCCGGCATGCGAAAGGCCAACGGCCGCGCGGGCCAGATCGGCCAGTTTGACGCCATTCGCCTCGCCCTGAAGGGCAGAAACCGAGGCCGCAACCCGCAAACCTTCGCGGGTTTCGGCATCGAACCCCTTTACCAGATCCCATGCGGCATCAAGTGCGGTCTGGTCATACATGAGTCCAACCCAAAAGGCCGGAAGCGCGTCGATATGGGGCTGATCCCCACAATCTGCGCCACGCATTTCGATGTATTTCTTGACGCGGGCTTCGGGGAAGACAGTGGTCATATGGTCAGCCCAGTCAGATAGCGTGGGCTTTTCCCCCGGCATCGCGGGCAGTTTTCCGGCAAGGAAGTCGCGAAAGCTTTGGCCCAGCGCGTCAATGTATTTTCCGTCGCGATAGACGAAATACATCGGCACATCCAAGACCCAGTCGACATAGCGCTGAAAGCCCATCCCCGGCTCAAACGCCCAAGGCAGCATGCCGGTGCGGCTGGCATCCAGATCGCGCCATATGCGGCTGCGCCACGACCGGTGGCCGTTTGGCTTGCCATCAAAGAAGGGCGAAGATGCGAAAAGTGCAGTTGCCACCGGCTGCAGGGCCAGCGCCACGCGCAGCTTTTTCACCATGTCGCCTTCCGATGAATAGTCGAGGTTCACCTGCGTGGTCGAGGTGCGATACATCATCTGCGTGCCGTGGCTGCCGACCTTTTGCATATAGCCGGTCATCAGCCGATAGCGGCCTTTGGGCATTA
>JAIOXV010000082.1 GCA_021741465.1 Paracoccaceae bacterium | reverse complement strand
CGCGCCGGGGCTTTGCGTGGTATCGGGGCCGGATTCGGCGCTGAAAGGCCTGGCTGAAACGCTGGCAATGCAGGCGGTTGAAACCCAGCGGGTTGCCATTGATATCGCCGCACATAGCCGGATGCTGGAGCCGATCCTTGGCCGGTTTGGCGCGTATCTGCGCGGCATTCGGCTAAGCGCACCAAGGCTGCCGATCATCTCGAACAGCACGGGGCAGGTGTTGGGGGCCGCTCAGGCCACCAGCCCGGAGTATTGGGTGCAGCATCTGCGCGATACGGTGAACTTTCAGTCCTGCATGGCTACGCTGATGGCCGAAGGCCCGCGGGTTTACATGGAAATGGGGCCTGGCCGGGCGCTGTCGTCGTTGGCGCAGGCCAATGGTGTGCCCGCAGGGCAGGTTATCGCCGCCCTGCGCCACCCCGAACAGGCGATGGCCGATGATGCCTGGCATATCGGCACCATCGCCCGGCTTTGGGCCTGTGGTGTGGCGGTGGATTGGGATCAGATCTGGGCCGGCGCGCGGCGCAATCGCGTGGTCTTGCCAAGCTATGCCTTTCAGAAAAAACCCTATTTCATTGCGCCCGGCACATCGCAGGCGGCCCAAGCAGCCCCGCTGCCTGCCCGGATCGATGATATGGCCCGATGGGGCTGGAAGCCGCATTGGAAACCTGCATCCGCCGGGTTCGAGATGATTGATCTGGCCGAGACAGCGCCGCAGAACTGGCTGATTTTCTGCGATGAGGAAGGCCTTGGCGCGGCCACGGCCATGGCTTTACGCGCGGCGGGCCATGAGGTGCGCTGCGTACGCGCCGCCGATGCCTTTGGGCGCGATGGGCCTGACTATGTGCTGGCGCCTGAACGCGGCCGCGAAGGCTATGACGCGCTTGTGCGCGATCTGGTGGCCCGTGGCCATTCGCCGACCCGCATCGCGCATTTCTGGGGGGTGACGCGGGGCGAAAGCTTTCGGCCGGGATCAAGCTTTCTGCACCGCACTCTGGAGCAGGGCTTTTATTCGCTGATGTTTCTGGCCCAGGCCCTGGCCGAAGAAAACCTGCCGCGCCCGATGCACCTGAGTGTCTTCACCACCGGGGCGGCGCAAGTCAGGGATGAGGCGCTGCCCTATCCTGAAAAGGCCACGCTTTTGGGGCCGGCGCGGGTGATCCCGCGTGAATTGCCCGGCGTGACGGTGGCGTTGTGCGATCTGGATCTGCCGCCCGCCCCCCGGCGCGGCAAGGCCGACCTTGCGGCGCTGACCGGCATGGTCTTGGAAGAGCTTTTGCAAACGCCTGCCCCGACAATCGCCGCGCTGCGCGGGGCGCGCCGCTATGAGCTGGGGCTGAAGCCGCAGGTCTTGCCCGATGCGGCGGGCTTCACCCTGCCCGATGGCGCGCATGTGATGATAACCGGCGGGTTCGGGGGGATCGGCCTGACCGTGGCCGAAGACCTGATTCGCCGATTTGGTGCGCGCATCACGTTGATTGCCCGCCGCGCCTTGCCCGACCGCGCCACCTGGGGCCGCTATCTGGCGGCCCATGATCCTGCCGATCCGATCAGCCGCAGGCTTTTGGCGCTGCAACGGCTGGAAGCCTTGGGCGGGCAGGTCTGCATCGCCGCCGCCGATGTTTGCAACGCAGAAGACATGGCGGCTGCGCTGAAGGCGGGTGAGGCACGGTTTGGCAAGCTGCATGCGGTGATCCATGCCGCGGGCGTGGTGGATGACGGGCCGTTGCTGCTGAAAACCCCTGCCGAAGTGGAAGAGGTTTTCGCCCCGAAACTGCATGGCACGCTTGTGCTGGACCGGCTTTTTCCTGATGGGTCGCTTGATCTGATGGTGCTGTTTTCCTCGACCTCGACCGTCACCGGGCCTGCGGGGCAGATCGATTATGTGGCGGCCAATGAATATCTGAACGCCTTTGCCAAAGCGCGCCGCCACGGCAAGACCCGCGTGGTTGCGCTGAACTGGGGCATCTGGAGCGGTGTCGGCATGGCGGCCGAAGCCTTGGCTGACCGCACCGGCCGCCCCCCCGCACCAATGGTGCCGGTCAAGGCGCCGATGCTGGATGCGGCCGGGTTTGATGCCATGGGCAACCGGATGTTCACAGCCAGCTATGGCTTGGACCGTTGGGTGCTGGATGGCCACCGCACAAAGGCGGGTCAGGCGCTGATCCCCGGCACCGGCTATCTTGAAATCGCCGCCGAGGCGATGCGCGCCCAAGGCGAAATGGGCGCGTTTGAGCTGCGCGACTTTTACTTCTTTCGCCCCCTTGCCGTGGCGGCGGACGAGACGCGCCCGGTGCGGGCCAGCTTGATCCGCAGCGATGAGGGCTATGGTTTTGAGCTGCGGTCCGAGGCCGATATCAGGGGGCGCAAGGGCTGGCAGCTTCACGCGCAGGCCCGGGTCTTGCCCGTGGTTGCCGAAGGCCGCCGCATTGACATTGCCGCCATTGCTGCCCGCCTGCCCGCGCCTGAAACCGGCGATGGGCTGCCCAGCCCCCAAGAGGCGCATCTGGCCTTTGGGCCGCGTTGGCGCGTTTTGCGTCGCCGGGCCACCGGGGTGCAGGAAGGGTTGGCCACGCTGGCCTTGCCCGCGCCGTTCCGCGCCGAGGCGGGCGATTGGCTGTTGCATCCGGCGCTGATGGATCTGGCCACCGGCTGGGCGATGGAGCTTATCGCAGGTTACCGCCCCGATCACCTTTGGGTGCCGGTTTCTTATGGTATGGTGCGGGTTCTGCGCCCGCTGCCGGGCGAGATTGTCAGCCATGTCGTCAGCGCCGCCGCGAATCGCGCCGATGGGGCCACGGCGACCTTCAACGTCACCCTTGCCACCCCGGATGGCGAGGTTTGTGTCGAGATTGAAGGCTTCACCATCCGCAAGCTGGACGGGGCGCTGCACTTTGCCCCGCCCGACGCGCGCGAGGTGCAATTTGACGCAGCCATTGCCGCGACCAAGGCGCTTTCCCCCGCCGAAGAGCGTTTGATGCACACCTTTTCTCAAGGCATCCGCCCCGAAGAAGGGGCCGAGGCCTTTGCCCGCGCGCTGGCCTTGGGGCAGGCGCAGATCATCGTCTCCTCTGTTGATCTGCCCGCGCTGATGCGCCAGACCGCCGAGGCGGAGGCCGCAAAAACCGAAGGCCAATCCTTTGATCGGCCCGATCTGGACACCGATTTTGTTGCACCCCGAACCGACATCGAACGCACGCTGGTCGGGTTCTGGCAAGAGTTGCTTGGCGTGGGGCAGGTTGGGGTTGAGGACAGCTTTTTTGACCTTGGCGGCCATAGCCTGATTGCGGTGCGGCTTTTTGCGATGGTGAAAAAGGCCTGGCGGGTGGATTTCCCGATCTCGATCCTGTTCGAGGCGCCGACGGTGGCCGCCTGTGCCCGGTTGATTGCCGATGAATTGGGGGATGCTGCGGATCTGGACAGCCCGGCCAAACCCGCAGCCCCGGCGCGGCGCTTTAGCCATCTGGTGCCGATGCATCAGGGCGAAGGGGGGCCGCGCAAGCCGTTCTTCCTGGTGGCTGGCATGTTCGGCAATGTCTTGAACCTGCGGCATCTGGCGCAGCTTATCGGCGGTGACCGGCCGTTTTACGGGCTTCAGGCCCGCGGCTTGCTGGGCGATCAGGCCCCGCATGACAGCCTGCCCGAAGCGGCCCGCGACTATATCGCCGAGATGCGACAAGTGCAGCCGAAGGGCCCCTATATGCTGGGCGGTTTTTCGGGCGGCGGGCTGACCGCCTGGGAAATGGCGCGGCAATTGCGCGATGCGGGCGAGGATGTGTCGGTGCTGGTGCTTTTGGACACGCCCTTGCCGACGCGCCCGGCGCTGTCGCGGGCGGACAAGCTGGCGATCAAGCTGGCCGAGTTGCGCGCCGAGGGGCCTGGCTATCTGGCCCGCTGGGCCAAGAACCGCTGGGCCTGGGAGATGCAGAAACGTCAGCCCAAGGCGGATGCCGACAGCCCGGTGCAGTTTCACAACGCCGCGATCGAGGCGGCCTTCCGTCAGGCGATTGCGGGCTATGACATGCCGTTGCGCAAGGGGGCGACGGTTTTGTTCCGCCCGCCGCTGGACCGGAAATGGCAGGTCACCGCAGGCAAATGGGTGTCATCGGCCAAGGAATATGTCTTTGATGACAATGACCTGACCCGCTTTGCGCCGGGCTTGGCTGTGATCGAAGTGCCCGGAGATCATGACAGCATGGTGCTGGAGCCGAATGTGCGGGTGCTGGCGGCCCGGCTGAAGGCGGTGATCGCGCGGGCCGAAGGGGCGACGACAAATGTCGTTCCGCTGGCGGCGGAATAGCCATGGCCGGGCTTTTGACCGTTATCTTGAACTGGCGCACGGCCGAAATGACCTTGCAATCGGTGGCGGCGGCCTTGGTGGCGCTGGACGGCATCGCTGGCGCTTTGGTGGTGGTGGACAATGCCTCGGGCGATGGATCTGTCGAAAAGCTGAGCGCCGAAGTTGCCGCGCGCGGGTGGGACACAGGGCCGCAAGCGGTGCGCGTGTTGCAATCGGGGCGCAACGGCGGCTTTGGGGCGGGCAATAATTTCGGCATTCTGGCCGGGATGGCCGACGGGTCCAGGCCCGACTATGTCTATATCCTTAATTCCGATGCCTTCCCCGCGCCGGATGCCATCCGCGCGCTTTTGACCCATCTGGAAACCCACCCTGAAACCGGCCTTGCCGGCAGCCATATTCATGGCCCCGACGGGCACGCGCATCGGACCGCCTTTCGGTTCCCGTCGATCTTGGGCGAGTTTGAACAAAACATCCGCTTTGGCCCGGTGTCGCGCCTTTTGGCGCGGTGGATCGTGGCGCAGCCCTTGCCCAGTGCCACCAAGCGGGTTGACTGGCTGGCGGGGGCAAGCCTGATGATGCGCCAAGAGCTGCTGGATGAGATCGGTGCTTTTGATGAGACCTTCTTTTTGTATTTTGAGGAGACCGATCTGTGCCGCCGCGCGGCGCAGGCCGGTTGGCCGACGGATTACGTCGTGCAAAGCCGGGTTGCCCATATCGGTTCGGTCAGCACGGGCATGAAAACCTGGGCGCGTATTCCGCAGTTCTGGCTGGACAGCCGCTTGCATTACTATGTGAAAAACCACGGTCGCGCCTATGCGTTTGCCGCCACGCTGGCGGCGGTGCTGGGGGGGGCGCTTTGGCGCGCCCGGCTTGTGATCCAGCGCAAGGACAGGGGCGATCCGCCGGGCTATTTGCGCGATATGGTCGCACATGGGCTGCGTGCCATGATGCGGCCCATTTTCGGCGGCAAGACAGCACAAACCAAGACCCGCCCCGCCGCCTAGGGGCTGGCGCGCCGCGTGCGCGGGAAGGAGTAAAAGATGTCCGTGTTTTCCGCATTGCTTATCGGAAATGAAAGCCTGACCAGCCAGTGCGGACAGGTTCTGCTGGACCGGGGCCACTCGATCGCAGCGCTTGTCACCGAGAATGCCGAGCTGCGCAAATGGGCCAGTATCCACGGGGTTCGGGTGGAACAGGCCGGCGATTGGGCGGCGGTGGCGGATCTTTCCTTTGACTGGGTTTTGTCGGTTGCCAATCTTGCGGTTGTGCCGCAGGCGGTCTTGGCGCGGGCGGCACGGGGGGCGGTGAATTTCCATGACGGCCCCTTGCCACGCCATGCCGGTCTGAACGCGCCGGTCTGGGCGATTTTGGGCGATGAGGCTCAGCACGGCATCACCTGGCATCTGATGGAAGGCGGGGTGGATGAGGGCGACATTCTGGAGCAACGGCTGTTCGACATTGCCCCGACCGATACCGCGCTGACGCTGAACAGCCGCTGTTTCGAAGCGGGGATCGACAGCTTCCCCGCCCTTGTCGGGCAGCTTGAAGGCGGGCTGCGTCGCACCCCGCAGGACCTTGCGCAGCGCAGCCTGCATCGGCGCGATGACCGCCCCGCCGCAATGGGCCGGATTGATTTCACCCGCCCGGCGCAACAGGTGCTGCGGCTGGTTCGGGCCTTGGATCATGGCCGCTATTGGAACCCGCTTTGCACCGCCAAGATTGCCACGCACACCCAGGTGGTGCTGAACGTAGGCGCGGCCGATCTTGTCGATGGTTCTGGCCCGCCGGGCAGCGTGCTTTCGGCCACAGCCGAAGGTCTGGTGGTGGCCTGTGGCAGCGGGGCCGTTCGGCTGAACCGCCTGACCTGCCAGATGTCGGGGGGGCCGGTTTGCCCATCAACCCTTGACGACACGCAGGTTTTACCGGGGCTTGGGGCTGATGAGGCGGCGCGGCTGACCACGGCCCTTGCCGCCCTTGTGCCCGCAGAGCCGGGCCTGCGCCGCGCCTTGCGCCGGATGAACCCCGCGCAGGTGCCGGGGGCCGGGGCGGCGACACCCCCGGATTGGCAAAGCCTGCCGCTTGCGGGCGATCTGGCCAGCCTTGCCCTGGCGGCCACCCGGGCGCTGGGCCAGCCGATGGTTGACCTTGCCCTTGGGGGGGCAGGGCTGCCGGGCTATCTGAGCACTTGGGTGCCGGTGGCGGTGGCAACCGACGGCACGATCGACGCGGCCCACGCGGCGCTGGTGGCGGCATTGGACAAGGGGCGCAAATTCCCGGCCTTTGCGCTGGACCTGATGACACGCGACGCGGCCTTGCGGGGGCTGGCCATGCCGCAACTGGCCTTGGGCGCTGGCCCTGTTTCGGGCAGTGTCATCACCCTTGCCCCCGATGCCCTGCATTATGACGCCGCCCGCTTGCCCCAGCCCGAGGCCCGCGCCTTGGCCGACCGTATCGCCCATGTCATGGCCGAACTGGCGCGTTTGCCCGGCACCACGCCCTTGGCCGAGGTTTCTGCCCTGACCGAGGCAGAGCGCGCTTTGGTGCTGGGCGGGCATAACGCCACGCTAAGCCCGCGCAATCTGATTCCCATGCACCACGCCTTTGAGGCGCAGGTGGCCAAGACCCCTGACGCGGTGGCACTGGTGTGCGAAGGCCAAAGCTTAAGCTATAGCCAGTTGAACGCGCGGGCCAACAAGGTGGCGCATGTGCTGATCGATATGGGCGTTGGGCCGGGCACGCTTGTCGGGCTGTGCACCCGGCGCAGTCTGGATCTGCTGGTCGCAGCCCTTGGCATTCACAAGGCCGGTGGCGCCTATGTGCCGATGGACCCGGCCTATCCGGCCGAGCGTCTTGCGCTGTTTCTTGAAGATTCCGCCTGCCCGGTGGTGGTGACACAATCGGGCATCGCCCTGCCGCCCCATGGCGCAAAAGTGTTGGAACTGGACACCGACGGGCGCATTCCCGCCGCCGCCGCAACCAACCCCGACAGCGGCGTGACCGCTGCGGATCTGGCCTATATGATTTACACCTCTGGCTCGACCGGGCGGCCCAAGGGAGTGATGGTCGAACACCGCAATGTGGCGAATTTTTTCACTGGCATGGATGCCCGCATTGGCCCCGAACCCGGGGTTTGGCTGGCGGTTACCTCGCTGTCTTTCGACATTTCGGTTCTTGAACTGTTTTGGACCTTGGCGCGCGGCTTCAAGGTGGTGCTGTCCTCGGATGAAAACCGGGCGCTGGTGTCTTCGGGGCGGATTGCATCGGCAAAGAAGATGGATTTCTCGCTTTATTATTGGGGCAATGACGACGGGCAGGGCCCAAAGAAATACGAACTGCTTTTGGAAGGCGCGCGCTTTGCCGACAGCCACGGCTTTGTGGCGGTCTGGACGCCCGAGCGGCATTTCCATGCCTTTGGCGGGCCTTACCCGAACCCCAGCGTGACCGGTGCCGCGGTGGCGGCGGTGACCAAGAACATCGCCGTGCGGGCGGGGTCTTGTGTGGTGCCCTTGCACCATCCGGTGCGGATTGCCGAGGAATGGGCCGTGATCGACAATCTGACAAATGGCCGTGCGGGGCTGGCGGTGGCCTCGGGTTGGCACCCGGATGATTTTGTACTGCGGCCTGAAAACACGCCCCCCGCGAATCGCGACGCGATGTTTGCCGCAACCGAGCAGATCCGGCGGCTGTGGCGCGGCGAAAAGGTTGACTTTCCCACAGCCGAGGGCGGCAGTTTTGGTGTCATCAGCCAGCCGCGCCCTGTGTCGCCAGAGCTGCCGATCTGGGTCACCACGGCGGGCAACCCCGCGACATGGCGCGAGGCCGGTGAGATCGGCGCCAATGTGCTGACGCATCTGTTGGGCCAGTCGATTGACGAGGTGGCGGGCAAGATCGCCATCTATCACGAGGCCTTGCGCAAGGCCGGTCATGACCCCGAAGCCTTCACCGTGACGCTGATGCTGCACAGCTTTGTGGGCCGTGACCGCGAACAGGTCAGGCGGACGGCCGAGGGGCCGATGAAGGCCTATCTTGGGGCAGCGGCCAATCTGGTTAAGCAATATGCCTGGGCCTTTCCGGCCTTCAAACGCCCGCCGGGGGTGACGAACCCGATGGAGATCGACACCCGGCAGCTGTCACCCGAAGAAACCGAAGCGATCCTGGATTTCGCATTCCAGCGCTATTTCGAAGATTCGGGTCTTTTTGGCACGGTTGAAGATGCGCTGCAGCGGGTGGAACAGCTCAAGCGCATTGGCGTGACCGAGGTGGCCTGTCTGGTGGATTATGGCATCGCGCCGGAAAAGGTGTTGGAGGGGCTTTATCCTTTGGCCGAGGTGGTCAAGCGCGCCAATTCTGGCGGCGGGGTGGAAGACGAGGATTTTTCCATCGCAGCACAGCTGATCCGGCACGGGGTGACCCATCTGCAATGCACCCCGTCGATGGCGCGCATGATCGCGATGAACGACGAGGCGCGCATGGCGCTTTCGGGGCTGAAAACCCTGATGATCGGCGGCGAGGCTTTGCCAGGCGCTTTGGTTGCCGACCTGCGCAAGGCGACGCGGGCGCGGATCTTGAACATGTATGGACCGACCGAAACCACGATCTGGTCATCGGTGAATGAGGTTGCCGCGACCGAGCCGATTGCCAATATCGGCACGCCCCTTGCCAACCAGCAGATGTATGTGCTGGACGCGGCCCTGGCCCCGGTGCCCCCCGGAACGGCGGGCGAATTGTGGATCGGTGGGGACGGTGTCACGCGCGGCTATTGGCAGCGGCCCGACCTGACGCAAGACCGGTTCAAGCCCGATCCCTTTGTCACACCCGAGCGTGCCTGCCCTTGGGGCGCGCGCATGTACCGCACGGGCGATCTGGTGCGGCGGCGCGCCGATGGCCGGCTTGATTTCCTTGGCCGGGCGGATTTTCAGGTGAAACTGCGCGGCTACCGGATTGAACTGGGTGAGATCGAGGCTGTGCTAGAGGCGCAGCCGGGGGTCAGTCAGGCTGTGGTTGTGGCGCGCGAAGACAGCCCTGGCGATCTGCGGCTGGTGGCCTATGCCACAGGCACCGCCCATGAGGCCGCGCTGCGCGTCCAGATTGCCAGCCTGCTGCCCGAGCATATGATCCCGGCGCATTTCGTGGCGCTGGAGGCCTTCCCGCTGACGCCCAACCGCAAGGTCGATCGCAAGGCACTGCCTGCGCCCACCGCCGCGGCCCCCATGGCCGCGACATTCGAGCCGCCCGCCAGCGATATCGAGACACGCCTGGCCGCGATCTGGGGCCGGATCCTGGGAGTGGCGAAGGTGGGGTCAAAGGACAATTTCTTTGCGCTGGGCGGGCATTCGCTTTTGGCGGTGCAGGCGCATCGGGAAATCCGCGAGGCGCTGAATGCACCCAAACTGTCGATCACCGACATCTTCCGCTTTCCGACCCTTGCGGCCCTGGCCAAGCATCTGGATGACACGCCAAAACCCCCGCCGCCCGCGGCCAGCGCGGCCCCGGCGCATGACCGCGCCGAGTCGCGCAGCGACGCGATGGCCCGGCGCATGGCGATGCGGGCACAGCGCGAAAAGGTCTGACAGGCCGCCCCAACGGGGCCAGCTTCAAAGGTGTATTCAAAAGAATCTTTTCTTTCAGAGCCTTGGCGCACAAGAAAAGCCGTGCAAGTTTGAATAGCTTTGCTACCAATTGTCGCAATGTGGCCTTGGGCCACGGCGCTGCGGGGAGGCAATGCCATGAAGAAACTTATCGCGTTGATCTGTGTTGTCAGCTGGGCCGGGTTCTGGGCCTTTGGCTATTTGGCCCTGTCAGCCAGCACGTTTGATGACGGCCAGGTGATGCTGGCGGCGCTTTTGGCCTTTGTGGGCATGGTGACGGGTGTCTTCGCCTATATGTGGCTGGTCCGCACGCAACCTGTCGACTATCGCCGCGTTACACAGAGCGTGTGATCCCGCCATCCACCCGCAGGTTTTGTCCGGTGATATAGCCCGCAGCATCCGAGGCCAGAAAGCTGACCGTGCCCGCGATTTCTTCAACGCGGCCATAGCGGCCCATGGGAATGCGGTTGCGGAACTCTTCCTTCTCGGGAAGCGAGTTGATGAAGCCCGGCAACAGGTTGTTGATGCGAATGCCTTGGGGGGCGTATTTGTCGGCGTAAAGCTTGGTAAAGGCGGCCAGCCCCGCGCGGGCCACCCCCGAGGTGGGGAAGGCCGGATCGGGTTCAAAAGTGGCGAAGGTGGTGATGTTGATGATCGCGCCACCGCTGCCTTGGGCTTCGAAGATCGGGGTTACGGCGCGGATCGGGCGCACGGCGGACAGAAAGTAAATGTCGATGCCCTGATGCCAACCCTCATCGGTGATGTCGAGAAGGGCCGCGCGTGGGCCGTGGCCTGCCGAATTCACCAAAACGTCGATCCGGCCAAAGCGCGCCATGGTGGCATCGACCAAGCGCTGAACATCTTCATTGGACTGGTTCGATCCGGTAACACCGACACCACCAAGTTCGGCCGCCAGCGCCTCGCCCTTGCCCGAGGAAGACAGGATGGCAACGGCAAAGCCATCGGCGGCCAGACGGCGCGCCGCGGCGGCCCCCATGCCCGAGCCGCCCGCGGTGATGACTGCTACCTTTTGCATTTCTGTCTCCTGAATGGTTTGGTGGCAGCGTGACACGGCGCAGGGGCGGCCGCAAGCGTAGGGGGCTGATGTGAAACCGGGCAAGCGCAATCTGATTACCGATGTGGCGGGGCTGCGGGTGGGCAATGTGGCTGATGGGGCTTTACGCTCTGGCTGCACGGTCTTGGTGGGTGAGCGGCCCTTTACCGCAGCGGTCAACGTTATGGGGGGCGCGCCGGGCACGCGCGAAACCGATCTTCTGGCCCCGGATCGGCTGGTGCAAGAGGTGGATGCGCTGGTTCTGTCGGGCGGATCGGCCTTTGGCTTGGACGCCTGTTCGGGCGTGGCCGACGGGTTGCGCGCTATGGGGCGTGGATTTGCCGTGGGCGACCAACGGGTGCCGATTGTGCCGGGGGCGATCCTTTTTGATCTTCTGAACGGGGGCGACAAGGGCTGGGCGCGCAACCCCTATGCCGATCTGGGCCTTGCCGCCTTGCAGGTGGCGGGGGCAGATTTCGCGCTGGGCAGCGCCGGGGCGGGGTTCGGGGCCCTGACCGGGCGGTGGAAGGGTGGGCTTGGCAGTGCCTCGGCGGTTTTGGACAGTGGCATTACCGTGGGCGCGCTGGTTGCGGTAAACGCGCTGGGCAGTGCCACGATTGGCGAAGGCCCGGGGTTTTGGGCGCATGGCTTTGAATTGGCAGATGAGTTTGGCGGGTTGGGCGGGCAGGGAAGTTTTGATCCGGGCCACGAGCCCGAACCGATGAAGCGCATGGGCGAGGCGACCACCATTGCAATTGTTGCGACCGATGCGCGGCTTGGCCAGGCCGAATGCCTGCGCATGGCGACGGCCGCGCAGGATGGTATGGCGCGGGCTTTGGTGCCATCGCACACTCCGTTGGATGGCGATCTGGTCTTTGCCGCCGCCACCGGCGCGCGCGCCATGGACACCCCTTTGCGCGATGCCTTTCAGATTGGCCATGCGGCTGCCGCCTGTCTTGCGCGGGCGATTGCGCGCGCGGTTTATGAGGCACAGCCCATGCCCGGCGATCGCCAGCCCGCCTGGACCGTCGTGCATGGCCGGGGGGCGGTTTTCCCGTGACGGCCACGCCCGCCGCCCCAAGAGCCCGCGCCTTTCTGTGCGCCCTTCTTGGCCTGAGCGCCGCGGCGGTTCCCGCACGTGCTGAAACGCTGGATGACAGGCATCTGCCGGTGATTGCGCGCAGCGCCGCGGATTTGGCCAAGATCGCCACCCTTCTGGCCCCGCCTGAAAATTTCACTGCGCTGGAACCGTTTGAGGCCAAGCCCGCAGGTGCGGCCACCGTGCCGCTGCGGGGGGACGCCGATGCATTCGGCCAACCTGCGGCCAATATGCCCGTTGCGCGCGCGGCGGATTTCACGCGTGGCAAGGCGTTGTTTCGCAAGACATGGATTGCGGCCCCTGCCGCGACCAAGGGTTCGGATGGGTTGGG
>JAIOXV010000081.1 GCA_021741465.1 Paracoccaceae bacterium | reverse complement strand
TGGTCGCGCCGGGCGCTCATCGGTTGGAAGGCGACGCCGACATGGGCCTCGCAATAGGGCTTGCCGGCAACCGAGGGCAGGCCGCAGAACCAGAAGTCTTCGGTGGCGGGGTCCCCGATAGGCCACTTGCAGGTCCGCTCGGTCAGATCCATCAGCGAAATCTTCTTGGCGCGCTTTTCCACCTCGCGCACCGAAGCCAGCGCTTCAGGGCTGATTTCATTCGCAGAAGGCTGGGGCGGCAACGGCTGCCCTGCGGGGATGATGGCCTTGCGGATCGGCAAGGGGGTGATCGTGGCCCCCGAAGCCGGGGCCGGTGCAACCGAAGGGGCGGGCCGTTCGGCTGCCGGTTTCGGTGCGGCCGGGGCAGGGCGCTGGGCTGCCGGTTCGGCAGGCTTGGCGACCGGCTCGGCACGCGCCGGGGCGGCCTCTGGCTCTTCGGTGGTGCTGGCACCTTCGCCCGCACGGTTCGACAGGCCAAGCCGATGCACTTTGCCAATCACGGCATTGCGCGTCACACCGCCCAACTCTTTGGCGATCTGGCTGGCCGACTGGCCTTCGGACCACATCCGCTTCAACGTTTCGACGCGTTCGTCGGTCCAGGACATGTTCACCTCACCAAAGCCATTTCGGCTGTTCTATTCGGGACGGTATCCGATACAAGGCGCAGAGACGGGAATCAAGCGCCGAGAGGGCCAAGCCGTGACTCATGACTGGCAAACACAAAAATCCGAGACCTTTGCCACCTTCAAACAGGGGGTGCGGGGCGTAAAGGTCCCGAAAGAGGCGGTTATCGTGTTCTTTTTTCTGGCCGAAGAGGTCAAGCCGCAATGGGCCGCCGCAGAAAAGGCCCTGCGAGCCCGCGGTTTTGTCACCCGCCATGACGCGGACCAGATCGAGGCACGCACCCCCACCGCCATTCCGGTAACCGCCGAAGCCATATGGGATTGGGAAAAAGCGGGCACCGAAGAGGTGTTGCCCTTTGATTTCTGGCCCGATGGCTGGGAAATCGAAAGCTAAGCTTGCCTCCGGCCGCAGAACCGCACCCGATTCGCACCCGATAAAATGGTTGGCCGACCGAAAGGCGGTGCCGACCCGCCCCAGACCTCACTTCGTGACAGGTTTGCCCATTACCCATGTGGCATGGATCGCCCTGTCATCGCCCATCATGATGGTAGGGAAAATCGCCTGCCAGATGTC
The DNA here is from genome assembly GCA_021741465.1 of Paracoccaceae bacterium. Lineage (GTDB taxonomy): Bacteria > Pseudomonadota > Alphaproteobacteria > Rhodobacterales > Rhodobacteraceae > Tabrizicola_A. The sequence continues at coordinate 11,265 of JAIOXV010000081.1, read as the reverse complement.
TTCGGCCCGCGTGGTTGCCTGTGCGATGGCCGGGGTCGACGCAAGATCGACGATCACAAGATCGGCCTCCATCCCCGGGGCGAGCGTGCCGATACGGTCCGCAGCATGCAGGCTTGCCGCGCTGCCTGCGGTGGCAAGCCACCACAGCTCTGCCGGATGCAGGGCGCGGCCACGCAATTGGCCCACCTCATAAGCCGAAGCCATGGTGCGCAGCATCGAAAACGAAGATCCGCCCCCGGTATCGGTGGCAAGGCCCACCCGGTGACCGGCGGCCTTAAGCCCGCCCATATCGAACATCCCTGAACCGATAAAGGTGTTCGATGTCGGGCAATGGATCAGGCTGGCGTCGATTTCCTTCAGCCGGGATTTTTCCCGCTCTGTCAGGTGGATGGAATGACCATAAAGCCCGCCCTTGCCCAAAAGACCGAAGGTTTCATAGGTGTCCAGATAATCGCGCGCCGCTGGAAACAGCGATTTGACCCAGGCGATTTCATCGGTTTGTTCTGAAAGATGGGTTTGCATCAGGCAGCCCGGATTCTCGCCCCAAAGCCCGCCCAGCGCGGCAAGTTGATCGGGGGTGGATGTGGGCGAAAACCGGGGCGTGATGACATAGGACAGCCGGTCAACTCCGTGCCATTTGGCCAAAAGCGCCTTGCTGTCGTCATAGGCGGTCTGTGCGGTATCGCGCAGCGCTTCTGGCGCGTTGCGGTCCATGCAGGTTTTGCCAGACCAGATCCGCTGGCCGCGCGTCTGGGCCGCGCCAAAGATTGCATCCACGCTTGCAGGATGGATCGTGGCATAGCTGCAAAAGCTGGTGGTGCCATGGGCAAGCGTCAGATCACAGTAACGATCCGCCACCGCACGCGCATAATCGGCATCTGCAAAGCGCATTTCTTCGGGGAATGTATAGGTGTTCAGCCAATCGATCAGCCGCTTGCCCCATGAGGCGATGATGGCGGTTTGCGGGTAATGGACATGGGCATCGATGAAGCCGGCCGAGATCAGCCTTGTGCCATAATCGGTGATCTGCGCGCGGGGATGGGCGGCTTTCAACGCCGCACCATCGCCAATTGCAACAATGCGCCCACCGTCCACCAAAACGCCTCCATGCGAGATATGGCGCGCAGCATCCGGCCCCAGCGCAAAGGGATCACCGGTAAAGGTCAGCACTTGTCCAAGGATAAGGTCGGCCATGTTTCCCCCGCGTTGCAATCTTCACCAGACTAGAGCCTTATGACATTTCGGTAAATTTCAAAGCCCCCCCTGTTTTGCCGGAAACTGTTTCGCTAAGGATGAAAAAGCGGGAGTGTGCGAATGGACGAGAATCTGGCCGTAATGGACGAGGACGAGGTGCACGCCGACCGCGTGGCCGCCATTCTTGACGCTGTCGAGGCGGGGGATGCGGCCCGCGTTACCGTGCTTATGCAACCGCTTCACGCCGCCGACATCGCCGACCTTCTGGAACAGATGGGCTCGGCCGACCGGGGGGCGCTTTTGGCGCTGTGGTCGGGCGAGATTGACGGCGAGATCCTTTCGGAAATCTCGGAAGCCATCCGCGAAGAGGTGATCGAGGCGCTGCCCGACAAGGTGGTCGCCGACGCCGTCCGCGAGCTGGATACCGACGATGTCGTTGATATTCTTGAAGATCTTGAACCGGAAGATCGGGGCAGGATCCTGGACGCGCTGGAAGATGCGGACCGGGTCGCGGTGCAGCAGGCGTTGTCTTATCCCGAAGATTCCGCCGGCCGTCTGATGCAGCGCGAGGTTGTCGTGGCCCCCGAACACTGGACGGTGGGCGAGGCGATTGATTTTCTGCGCGGCTCTGACAGCCTGCCCGACCAGTTTTACCATGTGATCTTGATCGACCCGCGCCTGAGACCGGTGGGCTATGCCACCTTGGGCCGCGTCTTGTCATCGCGCCGCGATGTCGCGCTGCGCGATATCGCCGAAGACAGCTTCCGCACGGTCGAGGCCACCGATCCCGAAGGCGATGTCGCCTATATCTTCAACCAGTATCACCTGATCTCGTGCCCCGTTGTCGATGCGGGGGGGCGTTTGGTGGGGGTTATCACCATTGATGACGCCATGAACGTGCTGGACGAGGAACATGAAGAAGACATGCTGCGCCTTGCGGGTGTGGGCGACGAAGCGTCGGTCAGTGACGGTGCGGTGGAAACCGTGCGCCAGCGGTTGCCGTGGCTGGCGATCAACCTTGTGACGGCTTCGCTGTCTGCGGTGGTCATCAGCCAGTTTCAGCATACGATTTCCACCCTGGTTGCGCTGGCGGCCTTGATGCCGATTGTCGCATCAACCGGCGGGATCGCGGGCACACAATCGCTTGCGGTGGCGGTGCGAGCGCTGGCAACGCGCGACCTGACCCAGGCAAACGCCGCGCGGGTGGTGCGGCGCGAGGTGCTGGCGGGGTTCATAAACGGCCTGGCGCTGGCCGCGATTCTGGGGGCGGCGGGGGCTTTCATCTTTGGCAATTGGCAATTGGGGCTGGTGCTGGGCTTGGCGATGATCGTCAATCAGGTGGTGGCGTCGCTTGGCGGCGTTCTTGTGCCCTTGGGCCTGTCGAAAATGGGGCTTGATCCGGCCTTGGCAAGCGGCACTTTCGTGACCACGCTGACCGATGTGATGGGGTTCTTTGCCTTTCTGGGGCTTGCGACGGTGGTGCTGATATGACGGATATAGGGGCGATAAAGGCCGAAGCCCGCCGAACGGCCTTTGACGCCCGCAAGGCGGCCTTTGCCCGCGGGCAGGGGCAGGCGGCCGAAATCCTGGCCGATTTTCTGGCGCGTCACTCGGGAAAGCCGCTGGCCGGTTATATGCCGATGCGCACCGAGATTGATCCTTTGCCAGCCATGGCCACCTATCCGGGGCCGGTGGGGGTTCCGGTGATCCTCGGGCCGGGGCAGGCGCTGAAATTCCGCGAATGGACCCCGGGTTGCGCGATGGAGGAAGGCGCCTTCAAGGCCTATATCCCCGTTGACGGGGCCTGGGTGGAGCCTGAGGTGGTGATCGTGCCGCTGGTCGCCTTTGATGCGCGTGGCTTTCGGCTGGGCTATGGCGGCGGGTTTTATGACCGCAGCTTGGAAGGGTTGCGCGCCAAACGGCCAACCCTTGCCATCGGCTTTGCCTTTGATGCGCAGGAATTGGCCGAAGTTCCGATCGAGAATACCGATCAGAAGCTGGATTTCATCGTCACCGAAAGTGGCGTCAGGGCCTTTTAAGCCCTGTGCCAAGACAGCGGGCGGCGTTGCCAGCGTGATCGAAAAAATCGATCACTTTGCAATCTTTTCATCCTTGACGAACATGTTGCTCCAGGCCCGGTCGATCAGATCTGGCGTCATCTGGAACGGAATGCGTTCAAACTCGCAGACCGCGATCATCTGATCGATCAGGAAGGTCGGCTGATAATTGGCAAAGTTCATGTCGATGGTCGGATATTTGGTCTTGAGCAGATGCACCAAGGACCGTTCGTCCAGCGCCATCTTCTTCTTGCGCGCCACCATGGCAAAGATTTTCAGGAACATTTCCTGGTTCGGCCCGTCGATCTTGATCTTGAAGAAGATCCGCCGCAGGGCTGCACCGTCAAAAATCTCGTTCGGGTGGAAGTTGGTAGAGAAAATCACCAGCGTATCGAAGGGGACGGTAAACTTTTCGCCCGATTGCAGCTGCAAGATATCGCGGCTTTCTTCCAAAGGCACGATCCAGCGGTTGACCAGCTTTTGCGGCGGTTCGGCCTGACGGCCAAGGTCGTCGACGATGAAAATCCCGCCCGACGCCTTCAGCTGCAAGGGCGCGGTATAGGTGCGCGCCACGGCGTTGTATTTCAAATCCAGCATGTCCAGCGTCAATTCACCCCCGGTGATGACGGTGGGGCGTTCGCAATAGACATAGCGGTTGTCAAAGCGGTTGGCGCTGCGGCGCAGGGCGGTCGGATCATCGACCGAGGCTTCGGCGGCGGAATGCACGATGGGGTCATAGACCGTGATGACCTGGCCGGCATATTCAATGGCGCGCGGCACATAGATCTTGTCGCCCAAGGCGGCGCGGATGCCGTTGGAAATGCTGGATTTACCGTTGCCGGGTGGGCCGTACATCAAGATGGACCGCCCCGAAGAGACCGCCGGGCCAAGATTGTCGATCAGATTGTCGGGCAGAATCAAATGGCCCATGCCTTTCAACAGATCAGGGCGCGTCAGTTTGATGTCGCGCACCGATTGGCGCTTCATCTGTTCGGCGTAATCGGGCAAGGGCACCGGCAAGGCACCATAATATTCCGATTGCGACAGCGCATCCAACGCCCGGGATTTGCCGGCATCGGTCAGCTGATAGCCCATCTCATTGCCAGAGGTGGCATGCAGCGTGCCGGTCGCTTCCAGAAATTTCTGCTGACGGGCCTGATCGATCAGTTCCTGCGTCAGGGGCACCGGCAGGCAGATGATCTTGGCAAGGTCTGAAACCAGTTCCTTGTTCATGCGGAAAATGGTTTTCAGCAAGATATCACGCATCATCACCGGCGACAGGCCGGTTTCGGCAAGACTGCGCGGTTGCGGTGGCGGCTGAACCCCGGTTGCGGGCGGCGTTGCTTGCATGTTCATTTGCGGACCCTTTGGCATGAATGCCCAAGGGATCTTGGGCTTTGTTGCCTAAAAAGCCTTAGAAAAGCGGCAGGAGTGCGGCCAAAAGATAGAAGATCAGTGTCCCTGAAAGCGCAAGGCCCATCGGGAAATCCTTGTGCGTCCAGCTTGCCCAATCTGCCGCAGCGGCACGAAAGGCCGGGATACGGCCAGCGATCCGGTGGCTGACAAAGGCCCCCAGCAGGCAGGCGGCGTAAAGCCCCAGGACCTGGCGCAGATCTGCTCCGATGAAAAACGGGGCCATGGCGGCGGCAAACTTGGCATCACCTGCCCCAAACAGCCCCGCCGCATTGCCGACAAAGCCAAGGACCAGCACGAACAGCCCAAGGGCCAGCGCCCAAAGAAAGGCCTTGAAGGGCAAAATCACAATGCCGATGACCACAAAGGCAAGGGCCAGTGCGATCACGGCCTTGTTGGGAATTTTCATCGACTTCATGTCTGACCATGCCACCCAGATCCCGATGGGCAGGGCCGCAACCAGAAAGACCAGCGCAGCAAGCGGCGGAAGACTGGTCATCGCTTAGCCTTCCAGTGCGGCCAGACTGCGTACGGCGGCCTCGAAATGCTGTGGGTGGGTGTCGATGGCGTTTTGCAACAGCCCCTTGCCGACGGTGACATCGCCCTGCTTCACTGCGGTCAGGCCCATGGTGTACAAAAGCTCGGCCCGTTCGGTTTGGGTCATGTCGATCACCGGCAGGTCATATTTGCGCTGGGCGCCCCGCGACATCACAAGGTTGTTCTTGGCGGTGAACATCCCCGGATCATAGGTCAGCGCTTGGGCAAACAGCTTTTCGGCCGCGCCGTATTCCTTGCGGCTTAGCTTGGAAAAGCCCCAGTTGTTCAGAACCCCGGCGGGTTTGGTGGTCAGCCCTGCCGCGATTTCGTAAAAACTGTCGGCTTTCTTCCAGTTTTTCTTGCTATCGGCCACCATCGCTTCCAGCCGGTAGCGTTCAAAGGTTTCGTGCGTTGGCGGGATCTTGTTCAACTCGGCCTCGGCACGGGGCCATTCATTGGCGCGGATCAGCGCATCGGCCAGCGACACGCGATCATCCATATTTGCCTCGGGGTGGGCCAGGATCTTGTCCCAGACGGCCACGGCTTGGGTGGGCTGGCCTGCGCGCACATGCGACTTGGCCAGACCGCGCAGAATGTCGATGCGGTCGGGGTTTTCAGCGGCGGTCTTTTGGAAATAGGCCACGGCCTCTTTCGGGTCGCCCACCGTCAGCATGATGTCAGACAGGTTGGATTCGTCGATCACATTGACCGATTTGATCGCACGCTGCACCTCGGCGCTGTTTTGCGGCTGGCTGCAGGCGGTCAGGGCAAGGCTGCCCAAAAGGGCGGCCGTGAGGGAAATCGGATGGCGCATTTCGCGTCCTTTTTGACTGCTCGGGTCGTCGTCTTTGTTTTTCGCCTAAAGCTGCGTCAGCAAGACATATTCGCCGGTGCCGCGCCGCATCAGGTTGTATTTCGGCTCTTGGGGGCCGTCTTCGGTTGTAGGATACACATCTGTTTCGGTTCGCGCGATAGCCAGTTTCAGATTTTCGCGGATCGAGTCCGTTTGGCCACTGTCCAAGGCGAAAGCCTGCTGGAAAACCGCCCGCGCCTCGCCGGGTTTGCCGCGCTCCATCAACACGACGCCAAGGTTGTTTTGGGCGGGCACAAAGCTGGGGTCCAGCTCGACCGCGCGGCGCAAAAGCTGTTCGGCCTGGCCCAGCCTGTCCAATTTCAGGTTGGCCGAGCCCAAAGCCGAAAGCACATCAACATTGATGCCCTGTTCGGAGGCGGCGCGCAGATAGGCCTTCAGCGCCAGATCATATTCGCCAGCCTCCATCAGCCGGTGGCCGACCAAAAGGCCATCAACCCCTTTTTCATGGGCGTCAGCGGCCGGAGGGCGGTTGGCCCCCCCCGGTGAAAGCCCAAGGCCGCCCGAAGAACAGGCGGCCAAAGACAGCAAAACGGCAAGCGCCGGACCTTTACGCACCTTGCGGGCCTTTATCGTTACTGGCCAGCGCCCATCGAAAGGGTCGTGGCAATGCCATGCACCGAAGGCCCGATCAGAATGATCATCAGGGGCGGAACGGTGAACATCATTGTGCCCAGCGTAAGCTTCGTCGGCAAGGTGTTTGCCTTCTCTTCGGCGCGCATCACGCGTTTGTCGCGCATTTCGTTGGAATAAACCCGCAAAGCTTCGGCGATCGAGGTGCCGAACGTGGCCGATTGCACCAAAGTGGTGACAAAAGACGATACGTCCGGAATACCCACGCGTTCGGACATGTCTTTCAGCACCTGCACCCGTTCTTTGCCCGCCTTCACCTCATGCGCGACCATGTCGAACTCATCCGCAAGGGCGGGATAGCCCGCACGGCTTTCCTTGGCGACCCGATTGATCGATTGGTCCAAGGATTGGCCTGCCTCGACGCAGACCAGCATCATGTCCAGCGCATCAGGAAAGCCCGAGACGATTTCTTCCTGACGGCTTTGCAAGCGGCGCTGCACCCAATATTGCGGCAGGTAATAGCCCGCCGCCCCCGGGATGATGGTCGACAAGATCAGGAACTGGGTGGAAACTTCCTGCTTGGCCTGCATCACCATGGCATAGATCACCCCCAGCACCAGAAACCCGATGCCCAAGGCGAATTGCGAAAAGTGAAACATGCGAACCGCGTTCTTGGCCCGGTAGCCTGCGCGGAGCAGCTTCATCCGCGATGCCGACATCGCCTCGGCATCCTGAGGTTCCAGAAAGGTCGAAAACCGTTCCAGCTTGTCGACCTTTGTTTGTTGACGCAGGTCCGGCCCGCCGGATTTCTTGGTGGCCTTCAACTGATCGGCCTGGGCCTTCAGCTTGGAAAACCCATCGGTTTCCTTTTTGAAAAGTGCGGGCAGCGCAATGATGACCAAAAGCGCACCCACAAACCCCAGCGCCAGAAGCGGGCCCAGAGGGCCAAGCGCATCGGTCAGCATCGTGTTGATGTTGTTCAGCATTTTCGCCCCTTACACCTTGATGTTGACCATGATCTTCATGAAGATCACGTTGATGATAAGAAAGACCGCCACCACCAGCGCCGCCGGAATGAAGGCCGATGTTTCCTTCACATCGTCGTAATAGTTCGGCTGGATGATATTGATCATGATCAGCGCGCCGATCGGGAAGGCCGAAAGGAACATGCCCGACCACTTCGCTTCGGCGGTGATCGCCTTGACCCGGCGGAAAAGCTTGAACCGTGCCCGGATCACCTTGGCCAGACCTTCGAGAATCTCGGCCAGGTTGCCGCCGGATTGCTGTTGGATCGTCACGGCCACGGCCAAAAAGCGCAAATCCTGGCTGTCCATGCGTTCGGCAAAGGCTTTCAGGCTTTCAGCCACATCGCGGCCATAGGCGGCCTCGTCGGCGATCAGGCCAAATTCGGTGCCCAAAGGGTCGGGGACCTCTTTGGAAACGATGCCAATGGCCGATGAAAACGGATGGCCAACGCGCAAGCTGCGCACCATCAGTTCCACCGCATCGGGCAGTTGTTCTTCCAACAGCGCCATGCGCTTTTTGGCCTTGTTGTTGACCCAGACATAGACCCCGCCAATCCCCATGGCGATGGCCACCAAAATGCGCACGGGCGTTCCGGCCTCGGTGCCGATGGTCAGGCCGATATAGGAAAACACCGCCAGACCGGCCATGATCATGACCAGTTGCTGCGGCGAAAAGGCGATGTTGGCCTTTTGCGCCTTTGAGGCCAGCATGGAATAAAGCGGGATCCCGCGCGAGGACATGTGCTGCGACATTTCCTTGCGCAACTGTTCCAGCACCTCTTCGCGGTTGTGGTTCTTTTCCAACAGCGCAAGGCGCCGGCTCATCCGGCTGTTCAGGCTGATCGATTTGCCAAAGACCGTCAGATAGACGCCTTCGACCAACGCCACCACGGCGATGAAGATCAGAATGTAAATCAGCGGTGCGGCTGAAATCTGCATGGCTCCGCCCCCTTAAATGATCGGTTCATAGATCGAGGCCGGCAGGTCATAACCCCATTGCCGGAAACGATCGGAATAATGGCTGCGCACGCCGGTTGCGTTGAAACGCCCGATGATCTTGCCGTTCGGCTCCACCCCAAGGCGTTCATAGCGAAACACCTCTTGCATCGAGATCACTTCGCCTTCCATGCCGGTGATCTCGGTGATCGACACCATCCGGCGCGAGCCGTCTTGCAGACGGCTGGCCTGAACGATCAGGTTCACAGCCGATGCGATCTGCGCGCGCACCGCCTTCAGTGGCATTTCGATACCGGCCATGGCGACCATGTTTTCAAGGCGGCTGATGCCGTCGCGGGCGTTGTTGGCGTGGATTGTGGTCATGGACCCGTCGTGGCCGGTGTTCATGGCCTGCAACATGTCGATGACTTCCTCGCCGCGGGTTTCGCCCACGATGATGCGGTCAGGACGCATCCGCAGCGCGTTGCGCAAACAGTCGCGCTGGGTCACAGCACCCTTGCCTTCGACGTTCGGCGGGCGGCTTTCCATGCGGCCGACATGCACCTGTTGCAACTGCAATTCGGCGGTGTCTTCAATCGTCAGCACGCGTTCCTTGTTGTCAATGAACGACGACAGCGCGTTCAGCGTGGTGGTTTTGCCCGAACCCGTACCGCCTGACACAATCACGTTCAGCCGGGTCGACACCGCAGCTTGCAGATAAAGCGCCATTTCTTCGGTAAAGGCCCCAAAGCGCACCAGATCATGCACGCCCAGCTTTTCCTTTTTGAATTTACGAATGGAAACAAGACTTCCATCCACCGCAACGGGCGGCACCATCACGTTGAATCGGCTGCCATCGGCAAGGCGGGCGTCGCAATAGGGGTTGGATTCGTCAACCCGGCGGCCCACCGCCGACACGATCTTGTCGATGATCCGCAGAAGGTGGCGTTCATCCTTGAAGGTGATGTCGGTCAGTTCCAGCTTGCCGCTGCGTTCGACAAAGATCCGGTTCGGGCCGTTTACCAAAATATCGTTGACGGTTTCGTCTTTCAGCAAAGGCTCCAGCGGGCCAAGGCCCATGACCTCGTCGTAAAGTTCCTGGTTGAGGATAACGCGATCGTCCTTGGGCAGGGCGATGGCCATCTCTTCCAGGGCCTCGGTCGAAATCGCGGCGATTTCCTGTTTCAGACTGGCCTCTGAGGCATGCTCAAGCGCGGCAAGGTTCAGGTTTTCCAAAAGTCGCTTGTGAAGTTCGACCTTCAGTTGCTGAAGCCGATCCTTTCGCTTTTTCTCTTTGTCCATCGCCACGGCTTCGGCCGGTGGTTTCGGGGCCGCGCTTGCAGGCAAGGGCCGGGCGGCAAGGGCCGCTTGTGCCGAGCTGGACGGCGTGGGCCGTGCGGCCGGGACCGCGCCGGCGGCAGGGGCCGTCGCGGCAGGGCGCGCAGGTTGCGCGTCGGGCTTCTTGAAACGTGAAAACATGTTATCCCCCAGGTACCCTTTGCGTCAGCTTTTGCCGGTTTCAGCAGCTTTGTTCACTTCGACCAACGACTTGGCAAGTTTCGCGATCTCTTTGCGCAGGGGGTTTTTCCCTGCGTTTTCTTGCAAGGGCAGGCCGTGGTCATTGGCCTGTGTGACTTGCGCCCCGCCGTCCGGCAGCTGGACTTCGAGGGAAATATCAAGGCTTTCGGCCATGCGCTTGACCCGGCTCTTGGCAGAAAGATCGGTGAATTTCGGCGCTCGGTTCAGCACATAGCGCAGCTTTTCATGCGGCAGCCCTTCGGCCTTGAGCGCGCGCAGCATCCGCAGCACGTTCTGGGCCGAGCGCAAATCAAGTTCCAAAAGCGCGAAATAGACATGGGCCGCGTTCAAGACGGTTTCGGTCCAGGCCACGACGGTTTTCGGCATGTCAATGACAACAAAGTCAAAGTTCGCCTGCGCCATGTCGATCAGCCGGCCGATATCGTCGGGGCCAAGAATATCCAAAGGCAACATGTCCGATGGCGCGGTCAGGACATGCAGCTTTTCATTGAAGGTCAGCATGGCCTGAAGCATCGCGTCGCTGTCGGAATTGGCGATGTCCGACAGGAAGTCATAGACCATTTCCTTGCGCGGCAGATCCAGATAGGTCGCGACCGAGCCATATTGGAAATCAAGGTCCAGCAAACACACCCGCGGCGCATCGGTTTTCGACACGGTCGCCAGTTCCCAGGCCAGATTGGCGGCAAAGGTTGATGCCCCCGAACCGCCTGCCAAGCCATGCACCGGCAGAATGACCGCGTTGCGGTCGCCCTTGGCCTTGAAGGCAGGCTGGTTTTGCGGTTCTGCTGCCACCTCTTGTGGGGCTGGCGCCTCGGGCTCTGCCTGTTTGGGCTGGCGCGAAATGGCCTCGTGCAGCGCGCCTTCCGGAAGGGGGTAGGGAACAAAGTCATCCGCTCCCAAACGCAGCAGCTGATGCAGGGCGATCGGGCTGACCTGATCGGCAATCAGGATCACTTTGATCGACTTTTCCTTGGCCGTACGGATGATGTCGCCGACCCGCGTCAGGTCAGCCTCGTCTTCACTGTCGACCGCGATGGCGACGAATTGCAGATGGGTGGAATCCGGCTGGCTCAGGAAGATAAGGGCATCATCGAACCCCAGGTCACCCCAGTTTTCGCCC
>JAIOXV010000080.1 GCA_021741465.1 Paracoccaceae bacterium | reverse complement strand
CCACTTCCAGGTCACCTTGTGGCGGGCCTGCGCCGCATCAAGCCTTTGCCAAAGCTCAACATTCTTGACCGGATCTTTGCCGGCGGTGCGCCAACCATTGCGCTTCCAGCCGTGGATCCATTCCGTGACACCGTTTTTGACATAGGCGCTGTCGGTGACGATGGTGATATCGACCGCTTTGGTTAAAGCCTCCAAAGCCGAAATCGCCGCCATCAACTCCATACGGTTGTTGGTGGTCAACTGTTCTCCGCCTTGCATTTCACGTTCTTTCACCACCGCACCGCCTTCGCGGGCAATCATCAAAACCCCCCAGCCACCGGGGCCGGGATTGCCGGAACAGGCACCGTCAGTATAGGCAAAAAGGTCTGGCATGGGGTTCCAATGGTTTGGCGGCTTTGCGTTGCGGGCTTGGATAGGGGGATGCCGGGCTGCGGTCAACCGCGTGACGCGGCGTTGGGCGTGACAGGGCGGCAGGGGCAGTGCATCTTAAGCCCCAAGGAGACCACAATGACCCAATACCCCCATCTGCTCGCCCCGTTGGACCTTGGCCACACCACCCTGAAGAACAGGGTGTTGATGGGGTCGATGCATACCGGCCTTGAAGAAACCGGCGACTGGAACCGTGTGGCCGAGTTTTATGCGACCCGCGCGCGGGGGGGTGTGGGGCTGATGGTGACCGGCGGCATGGCCCCAAACCGTGAGGGCGGAGTGTTTCCCGGCGCTGCAGGGCTTTTCAAGGACAGCGACATTGAAAACCACCGCACAGTGACGACACGCGTCCACGAGGCGGGCGGCAAGATTGCCATGCAAATCTTGCATGCAGGCCGCTATGCCTATGGGCAGGAATGCGTATCGGCCAGCGCGATAAAGTCGCCCATTTCACCCTTTGTGCCCAAGGAATTGGACGAAGAGGGGATTGAAAAGCAAATCTCCGACATCGTGACCGCGGCAGTGCGCGCCCGTGACGCGGGCTATGACGGGGTCGAGATCATGGGATCCGAGGGCTATTTCCTCAATCAGTTCCTTGTCAGCCATGTAAACCGCCGAACCGATCGTTGGGGCGGGTCATATGAAAACCGCATGCGTTTGCCGGTCGAAGTGGTGGCCCGTGTGCGGCAGGCGGTTGGGCAGGATTTCATTCTGATCTACCGGATTTCGCTGATTGATCTGGTGCCAAACGGATCAACCTGGGACGAGGTGGTGCAATTGGCCCATGGTATCGAGGCTGCCGGGGCTAGTTTGCTGAACACCGGGATCGGCTGGCATGAAGCGCGCGTGCCCACCATTGCAACATCTGTTCCCCGCGCGGCCTTTGCTCATCTTACCGGGCGGCTTCGCGGCGCAGTTGGGATACCCGTCATCACCTCAAACCGGATCAACACGCCGGATGTCGGCGAAGAGCTTTTGGCCAATGGCGTGGCCGATATGGTCAGCATGGCGCGTCCGTTTCTGGCCGATCCGGATTTCGTTGCCAAGGCGGCAACAGGCCGCGCAAAGGAAATCGCGCCCTGCATCGCCTGCAATCAGGCCTGTCTGGACCACACGTTCAGCGGCAAGTTGACCTCTTGTCTTGTGAACCCCCGCGCTTGCCATGAGACGATCCTGACCTATGCGCCTACGGCTGCACCAAAGCGGGTGGCCGTGGTTGGGGCAGGCCCGGCGGGAATGATGTGCGCCATTGTGGCCGCCAAGCGTGGCCACAGCGTAACCCTGTTTGATGCGGCAAAAACCTTGGGCGGCCAGTTGAACCTGGCGCGTCAGGTTCCGGGCAAGGAAGAGTTTGACGGGCTGGTCACCTGGTTCGCTGACGAGGTCACGCGATTGGGGGTGGAAACCAGACTTTGCCGGGCGGTGGATGTGGCGGACCTCATGCAATTTGATGATGTGATCGTGGCCACGGGGGTCACCCCGCGCGATCCGGGCATTCCGGGCCAGGAACGCGCCTTGGGCTATATTGACGTGCTGAAAGGTGCGCCTGTGGGCAAGCGAGTCGCCGTGATCGGCGCCGGTGGCATCGGGTTTGATGTGGCGGAATATCTGGTGGCGGGCGGGCATTCCACCACTTTGCACCCGGCAGAATGGCGGCGCGAATGGGGTGTCGGGGACCCCGCTGTCACGCCGGGGGGCTTGGCAGACCCCGCACCCGAAGCCCCCGCGCGTGAGGTTTGGCTTTTGCAGCGCAAGGCGGAAAAGCCGGGGCGCGGATTGGGCAAGACAACGGGCTGGATTCACCGCGCGGCCTTGCATGCAAAGGGCGTGAAGATGCAGGGTAGCATCAACTATGACCGCATCACCGACGAAGGCCTGTGGATCACCCGCGACGGCAAGGCCGAGCTTTTGCCGGTCGATGATGTGGTTCTATGTGCCGGGCAAGTGCCAGAACGCGGGCTTTACGACCGGTTGGTGGCGGCAGGGGTCAAGGCACATATCATCGGCGGGGCCGATGTTCCCGCCGAACTCGACGCCAAGCGCGCGATAGATCAAGGCGCGCGCTTGGCCGCAGAACTTTGAAGCGCGGCAGCCGCAAAGGCCCGCGCTTCGGCAGGGGCTTGCCCCAAACCGGATGAGGCAAGGCGCGCCGCCCAGTCGGTGCCCGGAAAATCGCGGGCGGCAAGGGTGGCAAGCGGCGTGCCGGTTTGCGTCACCTCACGGCAAAGCCGTTTCACCGCGGCCTGCGCTTCGGGCCGGGGCAGGGTTTGCGCCAACGCAAAGGTCAGTGCCTCAGCATGGATCAGCCCGCCATCGGCGTTCAGATGCCGCGCCATGGCGGCAGGATCTGCGGTAAGGCGCCCGGCCAGATCCTGCGATAGCACCAGCGCGCGGCTGGTGGAAATGGCCGCCTGCGGCAGGGTCAGCCATTCGGTAAACCACGCCGCCCCGTCGCGTTGCTGCCGGTGGATACCCGCGCCTTGCAGGGTGGCCGCAAGGCCCGTGACCTGCCGCGCCAGCGCCACAAGAACCGAGGGGCCAACCGGATTTTGCTTTTGCGGCATGGTCGAAGACCCGCCACTTCCAGAGATGAGAACTTCGGACAGGCCCGATTGAGTCAGCAAGATCAGATCATCGCCAAGTTTTCCCAAAGCGGCCGCCGTGACCGCCATCCAACCCGCCAAGGTGCCAATACCGCTGCGGTCGCTGTGCCAACTGTGCCCAGGGTCATCCAACCCCAGCGCGCGGGCAAGGCCGGCGCGCACCTGTGGCCCCGCCTCGCCCATCGCACTAAGAGTGCCCGCAGCACCAGAAAGCGAAACACGCAAAACGGCAGGACGCAAATTGTACAGCGCGTCGCGTTGCGATATCAGCGGCCAGCCCCAGCCCGCCACAACGGCCCCAAAACTGGTCGGGGTCGCCACCTGCCCATAGGTGCGCGCCGCCATGGGCAGCGCGGCGTGGGCCTTAGCCAGCGCTGCAAGGGCTGCAAGCAGCCCGTCAAGCCGGGTCTCCCACAGTTCAAAAAGCCGCTTCAGCCGCAGGGCCAGTGCGGTATCCATGATGTCTTGGCTTGTCGCGCCCCAATGGGCGAAGGCAGCATGCTCAGGGGCGTTGCAGGCGGTGCGAAAAGCGGCAACCAGGGCGGGAACAGGCACGCCGTTCACAGCGGTTTCCGCCGCGAGTGCCGATGGGTCAATCTGCACCTCGAACGCGGCGCGATGCAGGAAAGCCCCGCTTTCCGCCGGGATCACCCCCATCTCGCCCTGAACCTTGGCCAAGGCACCTTCCACAAGCAGCATCGCCCGCACCTCGGCGCTGTCGGAAAACAGCCGCGCGGTTTCGTCATCCCCAAAAAGGCGGGTGTAAAGCGGGCTGTCAGCGGGGGATGCGGGCATGGGTCCTCAGGCGGCTTTGGGCAAAGACAGGCCCAGTATCTGCCGGGCCTGCCGCCAATCGGCAACCGGGCGTTCATATTTCTGGCACAACTTCACCACGCGGGCCACCAAAGCCGCGTTTGACGGAGCAAGCCTGTCACGGTCAAGGCGCACGTTGTCTTCAAGCCCCGTTCGGGCATGGCCACCAGAAGACACCGCCCAATCGTTCAGCACGATTTGGTTCGGGCCAATGCCTGCGGCACACCAAGGTGCCTCTTTTCCGAACAAGCGTTCAACAGTGCGGATGTAATAGTCAAAAACGTCGCGGTCGGCGGGCATGGCGTTCTTCACACCCATGACAAATTGGACATAGGGCGTGCCGACAAGCTGACCCTTCTTCTGCATGTCATGCGCCTTGAGGATATGGGAAAGATCAAAGGCCTCGATCTCGGGCTTGACGCCGTATTGCAGCATTTCGGCCGCCAGCCAATCTACCAGATCAGGCGGGTTTTCGTAGACGCGGGTCGGAAAATTGTTCGATCCGACAGAAAGGCTTGCCATATCCGGGCGCAGCGGCAACATCCCGCCACGCGCCTTCCCCGCACCAGAGCGCCCACCCGTCGAAAGCTGCACAATCATGCCGGGGCAATGGGTTTCCAGACCTTCTTTCAGCCGCGCAAAACGCTCAGGCTCGCTGGTGGGTTTGCCGTCATCGTCGCGCACATGGCAATGCGCAATGCTCGCGCCCGCCTCGAATGCCTCATGCGTGCTTTCTATCTGTTCCGAAACGGTAATCGGCACCGCGGGATTGTTTTCCTTTGTCGGCAACGAGCCGGTGATCGCCACGCAGATGATGCAGGGTTTGCCTTTGACGTCGGTCATTTCAGATATCCATGAACACGGTTTCGCCATCGCCCTGAAGGCAAATGTCAAAAAGATAGTGGCCCGCAGAGACTTTGCGCGCCAGCAGGGTTTCGCGGCGATGGGCCTGCTCGATCAGGTTTATCACCGGATCGGCGCTGTTGTCCTCATCTTCAAAATACATCCGGGTATTGAGGCCAATATTGATGCCGCGCGCGACGATCCACAGATTGATATGGGGGGCCATGGCGCGGCCGTTTCGGCCCATGACCGGGCCGGGTTTGATGGTGTCAAATCCCCAGACGCCAGTATCAAAATCGGTAATCACGCGGCCCCAGCCGCGAAAGCCGGGTGCCACTTGGGCGTGGCGCGGGTCTTCCGGGTGCGGATAAATCCCATTTGCATCCGCCTGCCATGCCTCAATCAACACATCCTTGACGGGCGCCCCGGTCCCATCACGCACGACGCCCTTAACGCGAATACGGGTTCCCGGCGCGTCTGGCCCGGCGATGTCCCAGCCCAGTTCCTTGTCAAATATCTGAAAGCCTGCCGCACCGGGGGCAAGACCGATGTGAACGTAAGGGCCCGCAGTTTGGGACGGGGTTTCCTTCAGATAATTCAATGCCTGAGACATTATCAATTCCCCTCTAGCCGGTTCTCGAACAACGTCGACCGCCGCCCGCGCAACACGATGTCAAATTTGTAGGCCAGACTGTCCAGCGGGATTGCGGCGTTCATATCCAAGAGTGCGATCAACTGCTCGACAGCCTTGGGATCCGGAAGCGTTTGCACAATTGGACATTTGGCGATAAGCGGATCACCTTCAAAATACATCTGCGTTATCAGCCGTTGGGCAAAAGCAGCACCAAAGACCGACACATGGATATGTGCAGGCCGCCAGTTGTTGACCCAATTGCGCCAAGGGTAAGCCCCGGGCTTTACCGTGCGGAAAAAATAATATCCGTTCTCATCGGTCAAGGTGCGCCCGCAGCCGCCAAAATTGGGGTCGATCGGGGCGAGATAGCTGTCCTTCTTGTGGCGATAGCGCCCGCCGGCATTGGCCTGCCAGATTTCCACCAAGGTGTTGGGCACGGCGCGGCCATTTTCATCCAGCACCCGACCGTGAACGATAATACGCTCTCCCACCGGATCGCCGGATTTGGCGTAGTTTTTCACAAGATCATTGTCCAATGGCGCGATGTCGTCGTGACCAAACACTGGCCCGGTGATTTCAGACATCGACCCCTGCAGTGACAACAGTGCCTGACGCGGGCTGCGGGCGACCGATGTCTTGTAATTCGGCACATGCGCCAACGGCTGCCAAAGACGGTCGCGCTGGTAATACTCGGCGGGTTTCATCTGTTCTCCCCCTTTGTGGTAGTGGCCATGGCGGCGAATGTTTCCTTGGCAATCTTGATGGCATGATTGGCGCGCGGAACCCCTGCGTAAATGGCGACGTGCAACAAAGCCTCCATCACATCCGCCTCAGACGCGCCAGTATTTGCTGTGGCACGGATATGCATGGCAAGTTCATGGTCGTTCCCAAGCCCCGCCAAAAGCGCAATGGTCAGCATCGAACGTTCGCGCAAGCTGATGGTATCGCGGCTCCAGACATGGCCCCAGGCCGCATCGGTGATGAGCGCTTGAAAGGGGGCGTCAAAGCTGGTTTTCGCCGCTTCGGCGCGGTCAACATGGGCATCGCCCAAAACGCGGCGGCGGGTTTTCATGGCGGCAGTGGCAAGATCGCTCATGCGTGGGCTTTCAGGAAAGGGATCAGGATAGCAGCATAGGCAACGGGGTCCTCGACACAAGGCAAATGGCCGGTGCCGGGAATGACATGAAATTGCGCGCCTTGAATAAGTGCCGCGGTGGCGCGCACCAGATCGGGTGGGGTAGAGCCGTCTTCGCCGCCTGCGATCACCAGTGCGGGCAGGTGCAGGGCACGGGTCGCCTCTGTCTGGTCGGCCCCGGCAAGTGCGCGGCAAGCCGCGATATAGCCTTGCGAAGGTGTGCGGATCATCATGTTGCGCCAAGGCGCAAGCGCGGGCGAAGCCCTGAATTTGGCTGCGAACCAGCGCTCCATCACCCCATCAGCAATGCCTGCCATACCCTGCTGGTCGACGGCATCAATTCTGGCTTGCCAGCTTGCTGCCGTCCCCAGCTTTGCCGCAGAATTCGAAATTACCACGGCTTTCAGCAAATCGGGCCGACGTGCAGCCAGCGCTTGCGCGATCAAGCCACCGATGGAAAGACCGACAAAGACCACCTGCCCGCCAAGCGTTTCAATAAGCGCTGCGGCATCATCGGCAAGATCCTCGACCGTTGTCGTGCTTGCCAGATCAGAAAGACCGTGGCCGGGCTTGTCATATCGGACCACTCGCATATCAGCAGGCAACAGCGCCAATAAGGCATCCCAAAGCCGCAGGTCCGTTCCCAGAGAATTGGCAAATACCACGGTTGGGCCAAGATTGGCCCCATCGATCCGGTAATGCATGGCACCCCAGTGCCGGGTCAAAACTTGCATGATGCTCTCCCTTATGCATAACCTATCAGGTGAATTATATGTGGAATAATGCATAATGAGGGAAAATGCATAACAATTTTGGCATGCATCCTGCCTTGAAACTGCGCCACATACGCGCCTTTCTGGAGATTGCCTCAACCGGAAGCCTGTCTGCCGTGGCGCGGGCCCAAGGCATTTCGCAACCCGCCTTGTCCAGAACTTTGGCCGAGGCAGAAACCCTGCTTGGCGCTGCACTTTTTCGCCGTGAGAACCGCAGGCTCGTCCTGACTGAGCAAGGCGCGCGGTTTCGCCAGCATGCCAGCCTTGCGCTGCAGGCGCTTGATGCAGGTGCTGCGGCTTTGCATCCCACGGCTGCGGGTGGCCGGCTGACCGTGGGCGTCTTGCCAACGGCTGCATCACGCCTATTTCCTCGCATTGCGCTGCGCCTGCGCGATCTGGCCCCCGATGCACTTTTGTCTGTTATCACGGGCCCACACAGCTATCTGACCAGTTTGTTGCGCAAGGGCGAGATTGATTTGATGATCGGGCGCCTTCCGGGCGCGCGCGAAATGGCAGGGCTTTCTTTTGAGCATCTTTATGAAGAAGAAATAATTCTGGTCGCCCGCTCTGACCATCCGCTGGCCCACGCGCCGCGGGCGGCTTTGGAACAATGCCCACTGGTTCTGCCGCCGGAAGGGGCAATCATCCGCCAGGCGGTTGACGACTATCTTGTCAGTCTGGGCCTTGGCGGAACGCGCCCCGCTTACGAGACGGTCGCGCTGCCTTTGGCGCGTGGTTTGCTCATGGGTTCGGATGCGCTGTGGTTTATTTCGCGCGGCGTTGTGGCTGAGGAATTAGATCGCGAGGACTTTTGCCTTTTGCCGACAGATGCGCGCTATTTGTCAGGTGCGGTTGGCGTAACGCGGCGACAATCAGGCCCGGCCAATCCTGCAATGGACCTTCTGGTTCAACTCGCCCGCGACGGCGCAAAGGCCGGACTGCACCGATAAGCGAAGTTCTGGCTTGCCCTGAGCGGTCTTTCCAAGTGAAATGCGCGCCAACAACAAAAGGGAGGAAACCATGACCAACTTTCTCGGAACCGCTGCGCGGGGCATTCTGGCCGCAGCGCTTGCATCTGCGATCACGGCAAGCGCGGCCTACGCCCAAGATGTCGTATTGAAGTTCCATCAGTTCTTGCCAGCTCAGGCCCCAATTCCTTCGACCATCCTTGTTCCTTGGATGGAGAAAATCGAAGCGGAATCTGGCGGCCGCATCAAGTTTGAACACTATCCGGCCATGCAACTTGGCGGCAAACCCGGTGAACTGATCGATCAGGTCATCGAAGGGGTCGCCGATGTGGTCTGGACCCTGCCCGGCTATACGCCCGGCCGCTTTCCTCGGACCGAGGTCATTGAACTGCCGTTCATGATGACCAATGCCGAAGCCGCATCGCGCACGCTGTATACGCTGGGCGAAAAATACATGTTCGACACCGAGCTTAAGGATGTGAAGGTGCTTGCCATGTTCACCCATGGGCCGGGGCTGATCCACTCGAAGGACCCGATCGCATCGCCCGCAGATCTGGCTGGTGTCAAGCTACGCGCGCCGACGCGGGTCACCAACAACATGGTCACAGCCTTGGGCGCAACTGCCGTGGGCATGCCGGTTCCCCAGGTTGGGGAATCTTTGTCCAAAGGCGTTATTGATGCGACGATCCTTCCATGGGAAGTGACCGAAGCCGTCAAATCTTCGGAGCTTGTGCACAATCACACCGAATTCCCCGGCGCGCCTTTGTATACATCGGCCTTTGTCATTGCGATGAACAAGGCAGTCTATGAAGGCCTGCCCGACGATCTGCGCGCGATCATCGACGCCAATTCGGGACTGGAGTTTTCGGCCATTGCCGGGGCAGCCTCCGAAGCCGCCGATGGCGGACCGCGCCAAAAGGCCGTTGATCTGGGCAACAACATCATCGAGTTGACGCCCGAGCAGATTGCCGAATGGAAGGCCGCCGCACAGCCGACGGTGGACTCGTGGCTTGCCGATATGACCGCGGCAGGCATCGACGGCCAGGCGCTGCTGGACGAAGCGCGCGCGTTGATGGCGCAGTAACCTCTCTCGGCCCTGCCCGGTTTTTTCGGGCGGGGCTCTTTTCCGAAAGGCGTACGAATGGACCACATCGCCCATCGTCTGGCGATTTTTTCCGCTCTGCTTGGCGGGGTCATTCTGTGCATTCTGATCCTTTTGACCTGCATTTCGATCACAGGCCGGGCCTTTGTCTTTGCCGGTCTTGGCCCGGTTCCAGGCGATTTTGAACTGGTTGAAGCGGGCATCGCCTTTAGCGTTTTCGCCTTTCTGCCCATCTGTCAGGTGCAGGCAGGCCACGCCACCGTGGATCTGTTCACCAATGCCTTGGGGCGGGGCGCAAATCGCTGGCTGGTTGCCTTCTGGGAATGCCTTTTTGCCGGGACCATGGCGTTCATAGCCTGGCGCTTGGCCGCGGGCATGCTGACGAAATACGGCAATGGCGAAACCTCCATGTTTCTGCAGTTCAGCACCTGGTGGGCCTATGCTGCCTGCCTTTTGCCCGCGACCTTAGCAGCGCTGGTTGCGATCTGGTCGGCTTACGACCGCATGCGCGCGGCGCTGACAGGCCATGAAACGCGGGCCATTGCCGTGGAGAGCCAGCATTGACCACCCTTGAAATCGGACTTGCGGCCTTTCCGGTGCTTCTGGCGCTGATTTTCCTGCGTGCACCGATCGGGCTGGCCATGCTGTTGGTGGGCCTTGGCGGGATGTACATTGCCACCGGCAACAGCAACATCGTGATGTCGCGGCTGAAGACAGAGGTCTTCGGCATTTTTTCCAGCTATTCCTTGTCGATCGTTCCGATCTTTTTGTTGATGGGCCATCTGGCCGGGCTTTCCGGCATGAGCCGCGCCTTGTTCAAAGCCGCCGAGGCCTGGCTTGGCCATCACAAGGGCGGGGTCGCCATGGCGGCGGTTGGCGCTTGCGCAGGCTTTGGATCTATTTGCGGTTCTTCTCTGGCCACAGCGGCCACAATGGCACAGGTCGCCTTGCCCGAACTGAAACGGGCGGGCTATTCGGGGGGGCTTTCAACGGCGGCGCTGGCGGCCGGCGGCACCTTGGGAATTCTTATACCACCCTCGGTCGTTTTGGTGGTCTATGCCACCTTGGCCGAACAGAATATAGCAAAGCTCTTTCTCGCCGCCTTCATCCCTGGGCTGCTTGCTGCGCTGGGATACATGCTGGTCATCGCGCTTTATGTCCGGATTTATCCTGACTCCGCCGGCCAGAACCCGCGCCTGCCCTACCGCGACCGCTTCCGCGCCTTGGCAAACGTCTGGCCGGTTTTGCTGATTTTTGCCGCCGTTGTCGGCGGGATTTATACCGGCATCTTCAATCCGACCGAGGGCGCATCGGTTGGGGCCGCAGGGACCGGGCTTGTCGCCTGGGCTTCGGGGAACCTTGGATGGCAGCAGTTGAAGGGCGCCTTAATTGCAACAGCCTCGGGCACGGCGATGATCTTTCTGATCGTGCTGGGGGCCGCGTTTTTCAACGCATTTCTTGCGATGTCGCAGGTACCCCAAACCGTGTCAGCCTGGGTTACCGAACAAGGGTTCGGCCCATGGCTTGTGCTGGGCATCATCCTGGTGATCTATCTGGTTCTTGGCTGCGTCATGGACAGCCTTTCGATGATCTTTCTGACCATTCCGATCTTCTTTCCTGTGATGCAAAGCCTTGATTTCGGCCTTGCGCCAGAGGAGATGGCGCTTTGGTTCGGCATCTTGGTGCTGATTGTGGTCGAGGTTGGTCTTATCACGCCGCCCGTTGGCATGAACCTGTTCATCATCAACGCAATGGATCGCACGACACCCTTGCGCCAGACCTACCACGCGGTTTTGTACTTTGTGGCGTCCGACATCTTGCGTGTGGTTGTGTTGGTGATGTTTCCATCCATCACGCTTTTCCTCTTGCGTTGATGCGGGCCAGCCACTGCGCCCGCTGCTGTGCAGCAGAGCGCGCAGCGGCCGTTGCCTGAGCGGGGCTTACCAACCGAAAGCGCAGCGGATCGCCGGGGCGCAGTTGGGCAAAGCGGTCAAGATCAGCGTCCAGAACCGTCGCGATTTTCGGGTATCCGCCGGTGGTCTGATGATCGGCCAGCAACACCGTAGCCACACCATCACCGGCCACCTGAACCGAGCCCCGCGCGACAGGCTCGGACGGCATGTCAAGCGGGGCAGACGGGGCCAAACCGGGCCCCTTAAGCCGAACGCCCATACGATCATAGGCATCGCTCAGCTGCCACGTAGCCTTGGCAAAAGCCGCGATTTGGTCAGGCTCAAAGAAACGGTCCTGCGGGCCAAGCGTTGCCCGGATTGCCTGTGCGGGCCGGGCAAAGACGGGGCAAGGGATCGCCTGCGCGGCGGTGACACGGGGCATCGAGATCTCAATTCCCCCCCCGGTGGCAAGTTTGCCCCCCCCAAGGTTTGATTGCGAATGGGTGGCTTTTGCCCCCAACCATTCCGGCGCACACAAGTCACCCGCAAAAGCCAGATAGCACCAGCTTCCCCAAGGACCACGGCGCAGGGTCAGCCCTTCGCCCGGTCGAAGGGTTCCCACCTGCCAGTTGCCTTGTTTTTGGCCCGCATGCTCCAGAACAAACCCGCCACCAGCAACCGCAAAGCTGACAGGGCCATCACAACACTCAACCCACAAACCGCCAAGTGACACTTCAATACAGGCCGCATCCGCCGGATTACCCAGCGCCAGATTGGCCGCAGACATCGCAAGCCGATCCATCGGGCCAGAACAGGGCACCCCAAAGCGCGCAAAACCCGTTCGCCCATGATCCTGAATTGAAACATGCGGCCCGGCAAAGCGGATTTTCAAACGCGCCTTCATGACACCACCAACCGAAAATGCACGCCATCGCCCACATCAAACAGAAATGGGCGTTCTGCCTGCGGGTCAAGAATGCTGGTCACGCAATGGCCGATGATCCACCATCCCGTGGGCATTGTAAGCGTGGTGATGATGCATTGCCCGGCAGCGATGATAACCGATCCGGCCGCCACCCCCCGCACCGCAGTGTCTTTGCGTGGAAGGCGAATGGCCTGCGGCACGCCCGACAAATAGGCATAGCCCGGGGCAAAGCCATACATTGCCACCTGGTAGGTGCCAGCCTGATGGGCGGCGATCACTGCCTCCACCGACAGCCCTGTCAGGCGGGCAACCTCGGGCAGGTCGGGGCCATCATAAACCACGTCTATCGCGTGCAGAAAACCGCGCTTGGGCTGATCGACCGACCGGCCAAGCAAAGCCCGCAGCGCCCGTTCAACTGTCAGATGGTCGGTGACAAGCGGATCAAACCTTGCCAGCAAATTGACATAGGCGGGCACCGCTTCGATAAAGCCGGGAAAAGGGTGTGCGGCAAGTGCGCGGTCAAGCCGCAAGACCGCGTCATGGGCGGGCGTCTCGATCACCTCACCAAACTCGACCAA
>JAIOXV010000079.1 GCA_021741465.1 Paracoccaceae bacterium | reverse complement strand
CGCCAAGTTCCTTGGCCAGATCGAGTCTTTGGTAAAGCTGGAAATCCCGCGCGGCGAAGTGCCCGAAGGGGCCCTGGCCGATGTGTCAGACCGCCCCGACCGCCCGCGCAACACCGAAAGCCGTGGCCCACGCAGCCGCAGCCCCCGCAATGAGCGCGGCGGCGAGCGGCGCGACCGCCCGGTCAAACCCCATGACGAAATGGCCTCGCTTGAGCCGATCATGGCAGAGCCGGTGGTCGTTGGAGCCCAGCCAGAGGCCGAGGCCCCTGCGCCGCGCCGCGAAGACAAGCGGGACGACAAGCGCGAAGATCGTCGGCGCGACGACCGCCGCCGCGAACCGCGCGCCGAAGAGCGCAAGGATGCGCCGCGCGAAGAGCGCCGCCGTGATGAAAAGCGGGATGAAAAACGCGATGACCGCCGCGATGATCGCCGGGACGACCGGCGTGATCGGGGCGGACGCGAAGACCACAACCGCGTGGTCGGGCTTGGCGATCATGTGCCAGAGTTCATTCTGCGCAGCTTTGCCATAAAGGTTTCGCCAGAGGAGCCTGAAGAGCTTCCCGAACCGGCAACCGCCACCGAAAGCTGATCCAAAAAAGCCCCGCCGAAGCGGGGCTTTTTTCATGGCTCAACGCCGTGGCAGGTTTATTCGGCAGACAGACGGCTGATAACAACGCGCACTTCGGGTTTTTTGCCGATCTCTTCCATCGACACCTGACGCACGATGCGCTTCAGTGCCTCGTCCAGCTTGTCGTCATCCGAAAGGATCTTGCCCGAGGCGCTTTCCAAAAAGCTGGTCAGATCGGTCTCAAGGGTTTCGGTCAACTGCCGCTCGCCCCGGCCGATCTGCGGCAGGCCCATCAATTCGACCCAAGCTTCCCCCAAGGGTTCGTTCTGTTCATCCAAGATCACCGTCACCATCACCAGACCGTTCAGCGCAAGGCGGATACGGTCGCGCACAACACCGTCCAGCGCGCCCACCATGGCGGTGCCGTCCAGATAGACCCGGCCGGTTTCCACATGGCCCGCAACCTTTGGCACTTCGCCGGTCAGGTCCACCATGGTGCCATTGGTTGCGATGATACCAGCGATCCCGGCCTCATGCGCGATGCGGACATGTTCACGCAGATGGCGGTGTTCGCCATGCATCGGCACCAGCATGTCTGGCAGGAAAACCCGGTGCGCATGTTCCAGATCGGGCCGGTTGGCATGGCCCGAAACGTGGTATTTGCCGTTGTTATCATCCACGATGTTGACGCCCACTTCGGACAGCGCATTCATGATGCGCAGCACGCCGCGTTCGTTGCCGGGGATGGTTTTCGACGAAAACAGGAAGGTATCGCCTGATTTCAGCTCAAACCCCAGATATTTGCCCCGGCTCAGCGCGGCACTCGCCGCCCGGCGTTCGCCCTGACTGCCGGTAACGATCAGCATCAGGTTGCGGCGTGGAATTTCCAGCGCCTCTTCGGGGGAGACAATGCGGGGAAACCCGGTCAGAACGCCAGTTTCCTGCGCCACCGAAACCATGCGTTTCATCGCCCGGCCCAGCACGCAGATCGAACGGTCAGCCGCACGGGCCGCCTCGGCAAGGGTTTTCAGGCGCGCCACGTTCGATGCAAAGGTGGTGGCCACAACCATGCCACCGGCGCTGCGGATCAACTCGGCCAAGGGTTCGGCCAAGCTGCTTTCGGACCGGCCGGGAAGTGGCGAAAACACGTTGGTGGAATCGCACATCATCGCCTTGACGGGGGCTTCGGCGGCAACCGCCTCCATCAGCGCCTCATCCCAGGCCTCGCCCACAACCGGAGTTGGGTCGCGCTTGAAATCACCGGTATGCATAATGCGCCCGGCCGGGCTGTCGATGATCAAGGCGGCACTTTCGGGGATGGAGTGCGAAACCGGCAGGAACTGCACCTTGAAAGGCCCAATGTCGACCGAGGCGGGGCGCGCCTCCATCGTGGTGATGGCGTCTTGCGGCAGGCCGGCCTCTTCAAACTTCAACCGGCCCAGGCTGGCGGTGAACTTGCGGGCATAGACCGGCTTTTTCAGCGCGGGCCACAGATGGGCCAGCGCGCCAATATGGTCTTCATGGCCATGGGTGATGACAATCCCATCCAGCCGGTCCAGGTTTTCCACCAGCCACGAAATATCCGGCACGATCAGATCGACACCGGGCGAGGTGTCCATATCCGGAAAGGCGACCCCCAGATCGACCAGCATCAGCCGTTCCTTCCCCGGCCGCCCATAGCCGTAGACATAGGCGTTCATGCCGATTTCGCCAGCACCGCCAAGGGGAAGATAGATCAGACGCTCACCGCTCATACGTTTTCCTTGTTGTAGTCATTGATGAGGACGAGGCCATGCATGGTCAGATCATCCTCGATCGCGTGAAAAATCTCGGTTCCTTGGGCAAACAAGCTGGCAAGCCCGCCCGTCGCAATCACCTTCATAGGTTCTGCGCGTTCGCGCCGGATCTCGCGGACGATTCCCTCGACCAGCCCAATATAGCCCCAATACACCCCCGACTGCATGCAAGCCACCGTATTCGTGCCAATGGCGCGGGTGGGCTTCGTGACATCAACATGCGGAAGGGCGGCGGCGGACATATGCAGCGCCTCAAGCGACAGGTTGACACCCGGCGCAATCACGCCCCCCACATAGGCGCCGTCATGGTCCACCACGTCAAATGTGGTTGCCGTGCCGAAATCGACGACGATCAGATTGCCGCCGTGGCGGTGAAAGCCCGCCACCGTGTTGACCAGACGGTCCGGGCCAACCGTGGTGCCCTGATCGACACGCGGGGCCACCGGCAATTTGCACTCGGGCTTGCCCACCACCAAGGGGCGGCAGCCGAAATAGCGGTCGCACAGCACACGCAGGTTGAACACCACGCGCGGCACGGTGCTGCTGATGATGGTTTCGCTGATGGAGGCCTTGATTCCGGTCAGCATCATCAGGCTGGACAGCCAGACGAAATATTCGTCCGCCGTGCGTTTGTGATCGCTGGCGATGCGCCATGTCGCCACAAAGCGCGCGCCGTCCCAGATGGAGAACACGGTGTTGGTGTTGCCGCAGTCGATGGCCAGAAGCATA
Organism: Paracoccaceae bacterium; assembly: GCA_021741465.1. Lineage (GTDB taxonomy): Bacteria > Pseudomonadota > Alphaproteobacteria > Rhodobacterales > Rhodobacteraceae > Tabrizicola_A. Next base: position 9,660 of record JAIOXV010000079.1, on the reverse strand, counting down.
TCCGCCCCCTTTTAGAAGAACACCTCGGCGGCGGGTATCGCCATGGTGCCGGTTGCCGTCAGCAAGATGAGGTTTCCGTGTGAATCAATCGTTTCAAACACGCCGTGAAAGGTGTCTTTTCCGGTGCGTGCCCGTATGGTTTCGCCGATTTTGGCCGCATTGGCCAGCCAAGCCGCGCGCAAGGGCAAAAATCCTTGGGCGACAAACAGCGCCTCCCAACGCGCGTAGGCGGGGGCGAGGGCATCAAGAAAGGCTTCGGGCGTGACCCGCAAGCCGGTTTCGGACAAAAGCGAAACTGCGGGCAAGGCGCCCTCTTCCATCACCGACGGGTCGGGATGGGCAATCAGATTGACGCCGACGCCAATGGCCAGCGCCTGCACCCCTGCCCCGGCCGAGGTTGCCTCGAGCAAGATCCCCGCAACCTTGGCCCCGTTCAGCAAGACGTCATTTGGCCATTTCAGCGTAAAGGCTTCGGGCAGGCCGGTCAGACCAACAAAGGCATCGCGCAGCGCCAAGGCGGCGGCAAAGCTGCGCAGGGCCACAAGATCAGGGCTTTCCTTGGGGAACAGCAAAAGCGTGCCATGAAAATTGCCGCGCGGGCTGGCCCAGGCCCGCGCCCGCCGCCCCCGGCCTGCGGTTTGTTCAAGCCCCAAAAACCACGCAGGCCCCTGCGCTGCAGGGGCCGCACGCAAGGCATGGGCATTGGTGCTGTCGGTCACTGGCAGCACAAGCCGCCCCGTGCCCTCGGGCCAGGAATTATCCAACAAGAGCCTCGGCCGCCGTCAGCGCGAGGGGCTCGATGCCGAACATGTTGACCACGCCCAGAACCATGATCGCGGCCACAGCCACCAGCATGACCCATTGCACCGGCGACATGCGGCTTTCGACCGGATCCTGATCCGCCCCGAAATACATGAAATACACGATGCGCAGATAGTAAAATGCCCCGATCACCGAGGCCACAGCCCCTGCGACCGCCAGCCAGACCATTCCGGCATCCACCCCGGCCTTCAGCACATAGAACTTGCCGAAAAAGCCCAGCATAGGCGGCACCCCGGCCAACGAGAACAACAGCACCAGCATCGCCAGCGCCTTCAGCGGCTCGGCTTTGGCGAACTGGTTCAGGCTGGCGATATCAGTCACCGGGCGGCCGTCCTTTTCCATAGACAGGATGAAAGCGAAGGTGCCAAGGTTCATGGTGACATAGATCGCCATATAGATCAGCGTCGCCTGCACGCCCTGCGGGGTTGCCGCGGCCAAACCAACCAGCGCATAGCCCATATGGGCGATCGACGAATAGGCCATCAGACGCTTGATGTCTTTTTGGCCAATGGCCGCAACCGCGCCAAGGAACATCGACACCACCGCCAAAGCCGCAACAATCTGGCTCCAATCGGAAGGAACGCTGGCGAAGGCATCGTTCACCACGCGCGCGATCAGCGCCATGGCGGCAACTTTCGGGGCGGTGGCGAAGAACGCGGTCACCGGCGTCGGCGCGCCTTCATAGACATCGGGCGTCCACATGTGGAACGGTGCTGCCGACACTTTGAAGGCCATGCCCGCCAGCAAGAACACCAGACCGAACAACAGGCCCAAGGGGGCGTGACCATCGGTCAGGGTCGAGCTGATCCCGGCAAAAAGCGTGGTCCCGGCAAAACCATAGGTCAGCGAGGCGCCATAAAGCAGCAGCCCCGACGACAAGGCGCCCAGAACGAAATACTTCAGTCCGGCCTCGGTTGATTTCACGCTGTCGCGCCGCATTGCGGCCAGCACATAAAGCGCCAGCGATTGCAATTCGAGCCCCATGTACAGCGCCATCAGGTCGCCCGCCGACACCATCACCATCATGCCGATGACCGACAGCGTCACAAGGATCGGATATTCAAAGCGCGCAAGGTCGCGCCGCGCCATATAGTCCTGTGCCATCACCAGCACACCCGCCGCCGACAGCAGGATCAGCACCTTGGCAAAGCGCGCAAAGGCATCATCCACGAACATGCCGCCAAAGGCCTGTGCCCCGGCACCATTGCGAAAGGCAATCAGCAGCGCCAGCGCCACAAACAGCCCCGCCGTGGCCCATGTCAGAAGGCCCGACAGTTTGTCCTTGCCGCCATAAACCGCGAACAAAAGCGCCGCCATCGCGTAAACCGCAAGGATGATCTCGGGCAACAGGATCGGGAAATCAACACCAGTCATCGGATCGGTTCCTTAGTGCGTGGCGGCCTCTGCCATTGCTGGCAGGGCGGCGTGGTAGTCGGTCACAAGCTGGGCCACCGAAGGCCCGATGATATCGGTCACAAGTGCGGGATAGACGCCAAGCAACAGCGTCATCACGATCAGCGGCGCGAAGATCGCGCGCTCGCGGCGGCTCATGTCCTGAATGGTCTTCAAGGCTTCCTTGATAAGCGCACCCATCGCAACCCGGCGGTAAAGCCACAGCGCATAGGCGGCCGAGAAGATCACCCCGGTCGTGGCAATCGCCGCAATCACGGTGTTGACCTGGAAGATCCCCATCAGGACAAGGAATTCCCCGACAAAGCCAGAGGTGCCCGGCAATCCGACATTGGCCATGGTGAAGAACAAGAAGACCAGCGCATAGGCCGGCATCCGGTTCACAAGCCCGCCATAGGCGTCAATCTCGCGGGTGTGCATACGGTCGTAGATCACCCCCACGCACAAGAACAGCGCACCCGAGATGAAGCCGTGGCTGATCATCTGGAAGATCGCGCCATCAACACCCTGCTGGTTGGCCGAAAAGATGCCCATGGTGACATAGCCCATATGCGCCACCGACGAATAGGCGATCAGCTTTTTCATGTCTTCCTGCGCAAGTGCGACAAGCGAGGTGTAGACGATGGCAATGGCCGACATCCAGAAAACCACATCCGACATGACATAAGAGCCAACCGGGAACATCGGCAAGCTGAAGCGCAAAAAGCCATAGCCGCCCATCTTCAACAGCACAGCCGCCAGAATGACCGAACCCGCCGTCGGGGCCTGAACGTGGGCATCGGGCAACCAGGTATGCACCGGCCACATCGGCATCTTCACCGCAAAGCTGGCAAAGAAGGCCAAGAACAGCAGCGTTTGCAAACCGCCCGTCACCGTCATACCCAAAAGCGCCATCGGCTCGGACGAAAAGTCAAAGGTCATCAGCGTGGGAATGTCGGTGGTGCCGGCCGTGAAATACATCACGATCATCGCCACCAGCATCAGCACCGACCCAAGGAAGGTATAGAGGAAGAACTTGAACGCGGCATAGATGCGGTTCAGCCCCCCCCAGATGCCGATGATAAGGAACATCGGGATCAGGCCTGCTTCGAAGAACAGATAGAACAGCACCAGATCCAGCGCGCAGAACACCCCCAGCATCAGGGTTTCCAGCATCAGGAAGGCGATCATGTATTCCTTGACCCGGGTTTCAACGCTCCAGGTGGACAGGATGGTGATCGGCATCAGGAAGGTGGTCAGCAGCACGAACAGAACCGAGATCCCATCAATGCCAAGCTTATAGGTCAGACCGGCGATCCAGTCATATTCTTCGACAAATTGCATGCCGGTGTTTTGCGGATCAAAGCCCACCAGCAACAAAAGCGAAACCAAAGCCGTGGCAATGGTCGCCAAAAGCGCCAGCCACTTGGCATTGGCCTGTGCCGCCTTGTCATTGCCGCGCAAGAACAGCGCCATGATCACCGCAGCCACAGCCGGGATGAAGGTGATGATCGAAAGGAGGTTATCCATTACTCAGTGACCCCCGAGAACCGTCCAGGTCAACAGGGCAGCAATCCCCAGAACCATGGCAAAGGCGTAGGTGAAGACATAACCCGATTGGGCGCGGCCCGCGAGTTTGGTGAAGAAGGGGATGATCCCCATGGCGATGCCGTTCAAGGCACCGTCGATGACCGTGCCATCGCCCTTTTGCCACAGGAAACGGCCAAGCCATTTCGCAGGGCGGACGAAGATCCAGTCGTAAAGCTCGTCAAAGTACCATTTGTTCAGCAAGAACAGGTAAAGCGGGCGCTGCGCTGCGGCCAGACGGCCCGGCAGATCGGGGCTGCGGATGTAGAATTTCCACGCCAAGGCCAGACCAAGGATCATCGCGACAAAGGGCGACACCTTGACCCAGGTTGGCGCTTCATGTGCGGCGTGCAAGGTGTGGGTGCCTTTGACATCCATGAAGATCGCGCCAGCCGGCGCCGTCCCGGCGACAAGTGCATGGCCCTCGGCCGGGCCTGCTTCGCCCGCGGTCGCGTCATGGCCGGCATTTGCCATTGCTTCGGCGGCGGCGGGTTCGGCGCTTGGCTCTTCGGTCGTGGCATGGGCGGCGGTATCGCCTTCGGCTGCGGCTTCGGTGCTGTGGGCCTCGCCATGTGCAGCCGCAGGGGCCATGGCAAACCACGACCGCATCTTGGCCTCATCGCCAAAGAACACACCATACCACAGCATGCCCGCAAAAACCGCGCCGCTTGCCAGAACGCCCAAGGGGATCAGCATGACGGCGGGCGATTCATGGGCATGGTCATGGGCGTGATGATCGCCCCGCGGGGTGCCCCAGAAGGTCATGAACATCAACCGCCACGAATAAAACGAGGTCATGAAGGCCGCTACAACCAAGAGCCAGAACGCATAATCCGACCCGGCATAGGCGCTTTCAATCACGGCGTCTTTCGACAGGAAGCCGGCGAAACCGTAATGCGTCAACGGAATGCCAACGCCGGTGATGGCCAAAGTGCCAATCAGCATGGCCCAGAAGGTAAAGGGGATTTTCTTGCGCAAACCGCCATAGTTCCGCATGTCTTGTTCATGGTGCATGGCATGGATGACCGAACCGGCCCCCAAAAACAGCATGGCCTTGAAGAAGGCATGAGTGAACAGGTGGAACATGGCCACCGGATAGACCCCGACCCCCGCCGCCACGAACATATAGCCCAGCTGCGAACAGGTCGAATAGGCGATCACGCGCTTGATATCGTTTTGCACCAGACCCACGGTCGCAGCAAAAAACGCGGTAGTCGCGCCCAAAACCGTGATGAAGGTCGAAGCTTGCGGCGCATATTCATACAGCGGCGACATGCGGCACACCAGAAAGACGCCCGCGGTCACCATGGTGGCAGCGTGGATCAGCGCCGACACCGGGGTCGGGCCTTCCATCGCGTCAGGCAGCCAGGTGTGCAGCAAAAGCTGCGCCGATTTGCCCATCGCGCCGATGAACAACAACACCCCCAGAAGGTTCGCCGCGTTCCAGTCAGCCCACAGGAAATGCAGGTTCATTTCGGCAAGCTGCGGCGCGGCGGCAAAGACGTCATCAAACTTAATGCTGTCGGTCAGATAAAACAGCCCGAAGATGCCAAGCGCAAAGCCAAAGTCGCCAACCCGGTTGACCACAAAGGCCTTGATCGCGGCGGCATTGGCAGAGGGTTTTTTGTAGTAAAAACCGATCAGCAGATACGAGGCAACGCCCACCCCTTCCCAGCCGAAGAACATCTGCACAAGGTTGTCAGCCGTAACCAGCGACAGCATGGCAAAGGTAAAGAAGGACAGATAGGCAAAGAACCGGGCGCGATAGGGCTCGTCATGGGTCCAGTTGTCGTCATGCGCCATGTAGCCAAAGGAATAAAGGTGCACCAACGCCGAGACCGAGTTCACCACAACCAGCATGATCGCGGTCAGACGGTCCACCCGAATGCCCCATTCGGTGCTGAGCGTGCCACTTTCAATAAAGCGCAGCACGCTGATGTGCTGGGTTTCACCATCAAAGGTCAGGAAGATGACCCAAGACAGGATAGCCCCCAGAAACACCATGGCCGTGGTCAGGATCTGCGCGGGCTTTTCCCCGATCAGACGCCAGCCGAAGCCGCACAGGATGGCCCCGATCAGAGGCGCAAAGAGAATGATCTGAGCCATCGCGTCAGCCTTTCATCACGTTGACGTCTTCGACGTCGATGGTGCCGCGGTTGCGGAAGAACACCACCAGAATTGCAAGACCAATCGCAGCCTCGGCGGCGGCAACGGTCAGGACGAACATGGTGAAGACCTGCCCCACCAGATCGCCCAGATAGGACGAAAAGGCGACGAAGTTGATGTTCACGGCAAGCAGCATCAATTCGATCGACATGAGGATCACAATGACATTCTTCCGGTTCAGGAAGATGCCGAAGATGCCAATGACGAACAGCGCCGCCGCCACTGTCAGGTAATGTTCAAGTCCTACCATTCTCATGTCCCTCAGGGCGTTTTGCCCGTTGTCTTGTCTGTCGTGGCGGGGGGTGCCCCCCACCTTTGGGCGTTTTGCATGCCGGGCCGAAGCCCCGCGAAATTACAGCCCCTGCCCGGGCTTCACGTCTTTCAGTTCCATCGCTTTCGCAGGGTCGCGCCACATCTGATGCAGCACGTTCTGGCGCTTGATGTCCTTGCGGTGACGCATGGTCAGCAAGATCGCCCCAATCATCGCCACCAGCAGGATCAGGCCCGAAAGCTGGAACAACAGGATGTATTGGTCATAGATCAGCAGGCCCAGGGCGCGGGTGTTTTCCACCTGATCGGCCGCAGGTGTTACCGCCGCGCGCAGCCCCATCGCCCCTTCGGACTGGGTCCAGACGCCGACGCCCATCGCCAGTTCCATCAAGATCACCACACCGATCAACAGCGCCAAAGGCATGGTGCGGGCCATTTCGCCCTTCAATTCGGCAAAGTCGATGTCCAGCATCATGACGACAAACAGGAACAAGACCGCCACCGCACCGACATAGACGATAATCAGCAGCATGGCGACAAACTCGGCCCCCAGCAGCACAAACAGCCCGGCCGCCGACAGAAACGCCAAGATCAGCCACAAAACCGAATGCACCGGGTTGCGGCTGATGGTGACCATGAGGCCCGCCGCGACCATAACCACGGCAAAGGCATAGAAGGCGTAATCAGCGACGGTCATGCGTCTTTCTCCCCAGTATTCGCGCCCGTGGTCTGGGCTGTCTCTGCAAAGACGGACTGGGCAATTTCCAGCGCCTTTTGCATGGCGGGCAAGCCGCCGAACATGCTCATTTGCCAGATCACTTCGGCGATCTCGCGCTGTGTCGCCCCGGCAGACAAGGCCTGACGCACGGTCAGACGCAACTGCGCCTCTGCCTGCGCCCCAAGCACTGTCAGCGCCGCAATCGTCACCAAAAGGCGGGTGCGGGCGTCAAGCCCTTCGGGATTGAACGTTTTGCCGAACCAGGCTTCAAGCATCTCTTTGGGCATGGCCGGAAACAGCTTTTCAAAGCCCTTGGCGTCCATGCCTTCCATGGCGGGCGCGAAGGCAGAGGCCATTTTCTGGCCCTGCTCCATCATCGCCTGGAAGAACTTGGTAAGGTCTTCGGTCATGTCATGTCACCGGTAAGGCGCGTCAAGTTCAAGATTGCGGGCAATCTCGGCTTCCCAACGCGCGCCGTTGTCCAGAAGCTTTTCCTTGTTGTAGAAAAGCTCTTCCCGCGTCTCGGTGGAAAATTCGAAATTCGGGCCTTCAACGATGGCATCCACCGGGCAGGCTTCCTGACAAAAGCCGCAATAGATGCATTTGGTCATGTCGATGTCATAGCGCGTGGTGCGGCGGCTGCCGTCATCGCGCGGTTCGGCATCAATGGTGATGGCTTGCGCCGGGCAGATCGCCTCGCACAGTTTGCATGCAATGCAACGCTCTTCGCCATTGGGATAGCGCCGCAGCGCATGTTCACCGCGAAAGCGCGGCGACAGCGGGCCCTTTTCATGCGGATAGTTCAGCGTCGCCTTGGGGGCGAAGAAATACTTCATGCCAAGGCCGAAGCCTTTGAAGAAATCCATCAACAGGAAGTATTTGGTGGCGCGGCCAAAGTCGATGTTCATGCGTCGCTCTCCTCGTCAGAGCCTTTCTTCCACTTGGTCTCATAGTCGGCCTGCAAGGCCGCCCCGCCCAAATGGCTGTCCGCCAACTTGCGGACCTCATAATACAGAAACACGCGGCCCGGGGGCAGCTTGTCATCATATTCGCGGCGCCGTGCGCTGCCCTTGTTGTCGGGCAAGTCGAAAGACCGCTTTTCAGGGTCATTCGGCAAGGCGATACAGCGTACCACTTCGCAATGCGCCATGTATTTCCAGAACGACCAGACAAGATCGGGCTGGAATTGGTAAAACCCATGCCCGGGCCAGCCGTTGAAGGGCGTGGCAGACACGAAAGTGCCCCCCGGCCGCAGCATGTGAAAGACGTTCTGCAGGGCTTGGGCCACGTTGAAGACGTGCTCCAGCGTGCCGCCGTCCAGAATGAAATCGAAAGCACCCTGCAGATTGACCGGCACCGGCTGATTGAGGTCGTGCAGGATCTGCGCGCCTTCATAGTCGGAAAAATCCATGGTCTTCACGGAACCAAAGCCGATCTTGGCCAGCATAGGCTCGGCAAAGCCGCTGTCGTCGAACAGGTCATCGACCTGCAGCTTGTGGCCGTAATCTTTCAAGGCCTTCTTGTAATAGGCCCGGTTGCGCGATTTCAGCACCGACTTTTGCCGCCCCAGCATGACCGAAGACTCGGGACGCGCGATGCGCGACCCAAGCTCGGCCAACTGGCGGAAAAGAGGAACCGAAATGCCCATCCTGCCTTAGCCCCCGATCGTCCAACGGGCCCAGAAATGGCCGAAGACTTCAAACTTCGCGAGGAAGGACACCAAGACCACCCAGCCCAGCGACAAGGGCAGGAACACCTTCCAACCAATGCGCATCAGCTGGTCATAGCGATAGCGCGGCACAATTGCCTTCACCATGGCGAAGAAGAAGAAGAACACCCACATCTTGGCGACCATCCACCACCAGCCATCGGCCAGCCCCGGAATGGGCGACAGCCAGCCGCCGAAGAACAACAGCGACATCAGCGCGCACATCAGGAAAATGGCGATGTATTCGCCGGCCATGAACAGCAGATACGGCGTCGAGGAATATTCCACCATGAAACCCGCGACCAGTTCGGATTCCGCTTCGGGAAGGTCAAAGGGCGGGCGGTTGGTTTCGGCAAGCGCCGAGATGAAGAACAAGAACACCATCGGGAAATGCGGCAGCCAATACCAGTTCAGCAGCCCCAGATCACCGTCTTGCGCCGCCACGATATTGCCAAAGCTCATCGACCCGGTCGAGATGATGATGCCGATGATGATAAGGCCAAGCGAGACCTCGTAAGAAATCATCTGTGCGGCCGACCGAAGCGAACCCAGAAACGGGTATTTCGAGTTTGAGGCCCAGCCCCCCATGATAACGCCGTAAACCTCAAGGCTGGAGGCTGCAAAGACGAACAGGATCGCCACGTTGATATCGGCCAAGACCCAGCCCTGATCGAAAGGCACCACGGCCCAGGCCAGGATCGCCAGCACAAAGGACAGCATCGGCGCAAGGAAGAACACCGGGCGGTCCGCCCCGGCCGGGATAACGATTTCCTTGACCACATATTTCAGCGCATCGGCCACCGATTGCAGCAGGCCAAAGGCCCCCACCACGTTCGGCCCTTTGCGCATCTGAACCGCGGCCCAGATCTTGCGGTCACCATAGACAAGGAACAGAAGGCTGATCATCACAAAGGCAATGATTGCAAGGCTTTGCAGCGCAATCAGCACTGCAATCCCCAGGCCCGTTTGAAAGAAGTCAGCCATGATCCCTCACGTCTTT
>JAIOXV010000078.1 GCA_021741465.1 Paracoccaceae bacterium | reverse complement strand
GAGGCCAATACCTTGTGCTCAAAAGCCCAGTCGCTTGCGCTGACGCGGATCGGACTTGACCTGAAAACCGTGATCGATCAGATGCGCGAACAGGTTCAGAATGTGGAATGACAATGGCGCGGCGCGGACTTCTTCTTATCCTTTCCTCGCCTTCGGGCGCGGGCAAATCAACGCTGGCCCGGCGGCTGATGGAATGGGACCCGACCTTGCGCTTTTCGGTCTCGGCCACCACCCGTAACCCCCGTCCGGGCGAAGAGGATGGCCGCGAATACTATTTCAAAAGCCGCACCGCCTTTGAAGACATGGTGAAATCTGGCGACATGCTGGAACATGCCGAGGTTTTCGGCAATCTTTACGGCAGCCCCAAAGGCCCGGTCGAAGCGGCGATGAAAGACGGGCGCGACACGCTTTTTGACATTGATTGGCAGGGCGGCCAACAGATCCGCAATTCCGCCCTTGGCCGCGATGTGGTTTCGGTTTTCGTGCTGCCGCCATCGATTGCCGAGTTGGAGCGCCGCCTCAGGGGCCGGGCGCAAGACAGCGATGAGGTGATCGCAGGGCGCATGGAAAAGAGCCTGTCCGAAATCAGCCATTGGGCGGAATATGACTATGTGATCGTCAATTCCGATATCGACAAGGCTTTCAACGAGTTGCTGACCATTCTTCAAGCGGAACGCATGCGCCGCGACCGCCAGCCGGGGCTTGCGGAATTTGTCCGTGGCCTGAACAGGGAGTTTGATGCGCTATGATCTATGAACTTGACGGCGTCGTGCCGCAGATCGACCCTACGGCATGGATTGCCCCGACCGCCGTGCTGATCGGAAATGTCACGGTCGGCCCGCGCGCCAATATCTGGTTTGGCGCGGTGCTCAGGGGGGATAACGAGGCGATCTTGGTGGGGGCTGGCAGCAATGTGCAAGAAAACGCCGTGTTGCACACTGATATGGGCTATCCGCTGACCATCGGGGCCAATTGCACCATTGGCCACAAGGCGATGCTGCACGGCTGTACAATTGCCGACGGGTCGCTGATCGGCATGGGTGCCACCCTGTTGAACGGTGCAACGATTGGCGAAGGCTCTTTGGTGGGGGCCTGCGCGCTGGTGACCGAGGGCAAGGACATTCCGGCCGGGTCTTTGGTGATGGGGGCGCCTGCCAAGGTGGTGCGGGCGCTGGACGCTGCGGCGCAGGCCCGGCTCTTGCGCTCGGCCGAAGGTTATCAGGCCAATGCCGCACGGTTTGCCACGGGGATGAAGCCCCTGGCCAGCGCTTGAAAAAAGCCTGGGGCGGCACCAAAATGAACCGCGCGCTGGTCTTCATTCTGGTGACGGTCTTTCTGGACATGGTGGGCTTTGGCATCATCATTCCGGTAATGCCGGCGCTGATCGGGCAGGTTGGCCACGTGACCTTGGGCGAAGGTGCCGTCATCGGTGGATGGATGGCGGCGGGCTATGCGCTGGCGCAATTCCTGTCGGGTCCGTTCTTGGGCAATCTGTCCGACCGCTACGGCCGCCGTCCACTTTTGCTTTTGGCGATTGCGGGGCTTGGGGTGGATTTCTTGCTGCATGCCATTGCTCCAACGCTGGGATGGCTTTTCGTCGGGCGGCTTCTTGCCGGGTTTTGCGGCGCAAGCTGGGTCATCGCCAATGCCTTCATCGCCGATATCACCGCACCCGAGGACCGGGGCCGCGCCTTTGGCCTTATGGGGGCGGCCTTTGGGCTTGGCTTTGTGGTCGGCCCGGCGGTTGGCGGGCTATTGGGCACCTTTGGCCCGCGCGTGCCCTTTTATGTGGCGGCGGTGGTTTCGGGGATGAACCTCATCTATGGCTGGTTCGTTTTGCCCGAAACCCTGCGGGTTGAAAACCGCAGGCCCTTTCAGCTTGCCCGCGCCAACCCTTTCGGGGCCTTCAAGGTATTCCACAGCTATCCCGGTGTGCTGCCGCTCTGCGCTGTGATGGGAATGTTCTTTTTCTTTTCATCGGTTTACCCCGCAATCTGGCCCTTTTGGGGCAAGGCGAATTTCAGTTGGTCCGAGGCGATGGTGGGGGTCACGCTTGCCGTCTTTGGGGTAATCATGGCCGGATTTCAGGGCGTGCTTACCGGCCCTGCCGTCAGGCTGTGGGGGGAATACCGCGTTGCGGTTCTTGGTCTTTTATGTGCAGCGATTGCGGCCACGGGCTATGGGCTGGCAGGCTCGCTGTCCTTGGTGGTGGTGTTGATGGTGGTGCATGGGCCGGAAGGCTTCGTTCACCCCATGCTGACCGCGATTTTGTCCAAAAGAGTGCCGGAAAATGCCCAAGGCGAGTTGCAGGGCGGGATCAGCGCGATTACCAATCTTGCGATGCTGCTGGGCACGGTGTTCTTTGCCAATATCTTTGGCTGGTTCATGCGGCCCGGCATGGCCAACCCATCGCCCAATGTGGCCTTTTTCGTCGCCGGGGCCGGGCTTGTGCTGACGCTTTTGGCGATGATCTGGGCGACACGAAGGGAAGAGGCATGAGCGCGGAACGTTTCACCGGGTCTTTTACCCAGCAAGAACCCATTCCCGAAGCCGGAATCGCGGCGGCTTTGGCGGTGCTCCGCCATGGGCGGCTACACCGCTATAACGAAGCGCCGGGCGAGGTGTCTGAAACCGCACTTCTGGAAGAGGAATTCGCGGCGCTGACCGGGGCGAAATACTGTCTGGCTGTGGCCTCGGGCGGCTATGCCTTGGGCTGTGCCTTGCGTGCGGCGGGGCTTGTGCCGGGCGAGCCGGTCTTGACCAATGCCTTCACCCTTGCGCCGGTACCAGGCGCGATTGCCGCCGCCGGTGGGCGGCCGGTTTTCGTTGAGGTGACCGAAGATCTGACGTTGGATTTCGCCGATCTTGAGGCCAAGACCAAAGCCACCGGCGCGCGGCTGTTGATGCTGTCGCATATGCGGGGCCATTTGTGCGACATGGAAGCGCTGGTTCAGCTGTGTGACCGGCTGGGGGTGATCCTTATTGAAGATTGCGCCCACACCATGGGGGCTGCGTGGAAGGGTGTGGCCTCGGGGCGGCAAGGCGTGGTGGGGTGCTATTCGATGCAGACCTACAAGCACATGAATTCGGGCGAGGGCGGGTTTTTGATTTCCGACAACGCCGAGGTGATGGCCCGTGCGATCCTGCTGTCGGGCAGCTATATGCTTTATGGCAAACATCGCGCAGCACCGGGGCCAGAGGTTTTTGCCGCGCTGCGCATGGATACGCCCAATGTCTCGGGGCGGATGGACAATCTGCGCGCCGCAATATTGCGCCCGCAGTTGCCAAGTCTGGGTGAACGGGTGGCCCGCTGGGCCGTGCTTTATCAAACACTTGAGACGGGGCTGCAAAACACTCCCGGCCTGCGTCTGGTCGCGCGCCCGGCCGAAGAAACCTATGTCGGGTCAAGCTTTCAGTTTCTTCTGCCCGGTTGGTCCGATGCCCGCATTGGCCTGTTTCTCAACCGCTGCATTGCCCGCGGGGTGGAGTTGAAATGGTTCGGCGCCGATGAGCCGGTGGCCTTTACCAGCCGCTATGACCACTGGCGCTATGCCGAGGCCCAATCCCTGCCGCAGACTGATCGCATCCTGAAAGGCCTGATCGACATGCGTCTGCCTTTGACCTTCAGCCCCCAAGATGTGGCACTGATCGCCCGCATCATCCGCGCCGAGGCCGAAAGCGTGGGGCAGGGGCCAGAACCCGCCGCCATCGCCGCGCCGCGCGTCGAATAATCCCCATCCGACAGCGCGTCTGCGCGAAACTTGCGCGCTTTTGCAAGCGGTTGCGCCGGATGTGCCGTGGCGGGCCGGGGCACGCAAAATGGCGCGCGCGACTCGGCCTTGGGGCAATTTGCACCGGGTGATGCCGCGTGCTGCCGAAAAATGTGCATACGGCCGCATACAACCTATAGAATTCAGTGCTTCTGGGGCGCGAAATCCATCGCCCATACGTTGACCCCGCCAAGGGGGCAGGATAAACGGAGGGCCAAGATCAAGCGGCCCTCGTGCCGTGGCGCGCCTGATGCCAGCAAAGGAGACACTCGTGGACAATCCGCTGTTGCGAGAATACCTGCCGATCCTCGTTCTTCTTGCCATTGCTGTCGGACTTGGCCTTGTGCTGATCCTTGCTGCGGCCGTGATTGCCGTGCGCAACCCCGACCCTGAGAAGGTTTCGGCCTATGAATGCGGGTTCAACGCCTTTGACGATGCCAGGATGAAGTTCGACGTGCGCTTCTACCTTGTGTCGATCCTGTTCATCATCTTCGATCTTGAAGTGGCCTTCCTGTTCCCATGGGCGGTTGCCTTTGGCGAAATCTCGATGGTGGGTTTCTGGTCTATGATGGTTTTCTTGGGCGTTCTGACCGTGGGCTTTGCCTATGAATGGAAGAAAGGGGCCTTGGAATGGGCGTGATGACCGGAGCCAACACTGCGGGCGGCGACCGCGAGGTTGCAACCCAGGCCCTGAACCGCGAGTTGCAGGACAAGGGCTTTTTGCTTACCACCACCGAAGACATCATCAACTGGGCGCGCAATGGTTCGCTGCACTGGATGACCTTCGGTCTGGCCTGCTGCGCGGTCGAGATGATGCACACCTCGATGCCGCGCTATGATCTGGAACGCTTCGGCACCGCGCCGCGCGCCTCACCGCGCCAGTCGGACCTGATGATTGTTGCCGGCACCCTGACCAACAAGATGGCCCCCGCCTTGCGCAAGGTCTATGACCAGATGCCCGAACCGCGCTATGTCATCTCGATGGGGTCTTGTGCGAATGGGGGTGGCTATTACCACTATTCCTATTCCGTGGTGCGGGGCTGTGACCGGATCGTGCCGGTTGACATCTATGTCCCGGGCTGCCCGCCCACGGCCGAGGCGCTGCTTTACGGTATCTTGCAGTTGCAGCGGAAGATCCGCCGCACCGGCACCCTTGTGCGCTGAGAGGTCAAAATGTCTGAAGCATTGCAAGAGCTTGGCGCCTATCTTGAACTGAAACGGCAAGATGCCGTGATCGCGACCGAAATCGCCTTTGGCGAGTTGAGCGTGACAGTTCAGCCAACCCATCTGGAAAGCTTTGTCGAGTTTCTGCGCGATGATGCCGCCTGCCGGTTCACCACGCTGGTCGATATCACGGCCGTTGATCACCCCGAACGTGATCCGCGTTTCGATGTGGTCTATCTCTTCTTGTCGATGTACCAAAACCACCGCATCCGCGTGAAACTGGCCGCATCCGAAGATGAGATGGTGCCGTCGATCGTCGCCATTCACCCGAGTGCGAATTGGGTGGAACGCGAGGTGTTCGACATGTTCGGCATCCTGTTCTCGGGCCATCCGGACCTGCGCCGCATCCTGACCGACTATGGGTTCCGCGGCCATCCGTTGCGCAAGGATTTCCCGACCACCGGGTATACCGAAGTGCGCTATGACGAGGCGCAAAAGCGCGTGGTCTATGAGCCGGTCAGCCTTGTGCAGGAATATCGGCAGTTTGATTTCATGTCCCCGTGGGAGGGTGCGCAATACATCCTTCCCGGCGACGAAAAGAAGGCGGGGTAAGCCATGGACGGCGATATCATCCGTAACTCCTATGATGACGGCAGCAATGACGCCCTTGCGGGCGAGCAGCGCATCCGCAACTTCAACATCAACTTCGGCCCGCAACACCCCGCAGCGCATGGCGTTTTGCGTTTGGTGCTAGAGCTGGACGGCGAAATCGTTGAACGGTGCGATCCGCATATTGGTCTTTTGCACCGCGGCACTGAAAAGCTGATGGAAAGCCGGACCTACCTGCAAAACCTGCCCTATTTCGATCGGCTCGACTATGTGGCGCCGATGAATCAGGAACATGCCTGGTGTCTGGCGATTGAACGGCTGACCGGCACGCCCGTGCCGCGCCGGGCCAGCCTGATCCGGGTGTTGTTTTCGGAAATTGGGCGCATTCTGAACCATTTGTTGAACGTCACGACCCAAGCGATGGACGTGGGCGCGCTGACCCCGCCGTTGTGGGGGTTTGAAGAGCGTGAAAAGCTCATGGTGTTTTATGAGCGCGCGTCAGGTGCCCGCTTGCACGCGGCCTATTTCCGCCCCGGTGGGGTGCATCAGGACCTGCCGGCCGGGTTGATCGATGACATCGAACAATGGGCGAATGAATTTCCGCGCGTTGTGAATGACTTGCACGGGCTTCTTACCGAAAACCGTATCTTCAAGCAGCGCAATGCCGATATCGGGATCGTCACCGAAAAGGACATTTCCGATTGGGCCTATTCCGGCGTCATGGTGCGCGGGTCGGGTCTGCCCTGGGATCTGCGCCGCAGCCAACCCTATGAGCTTTACTCAGAGTTCGATTTCCAGATTCCGGTTGGCAAGAACGGCGATTGCTATGATCGCTATCTGTGCCGCATGGCCGAAATGGACGAAAGCCTGAAGATCATCCATCAGGCGATCGCAAAGCTGCGCGCGCCCGAGGGGCAGGGCGATGTTCTGGCCCGTGGCAAGATCACGCCGCCGAAACGCGGCGAGATGAAGCGGTCGATGGAAGCCTTGATCCACCACTTCAAGCTTTACACCGAAGGGTTCCACGTTCCCGCTGGGGAAGTTTATGCCGCCGTCGAGGCCCCCAAGGGCGAATTTGGTGTGTTCTTGAAGGCCGATGGCACCAACAAACCCTATCGCGCCAAGATCCGCGCGCCGGGCTATATGCACCTGCAATCCATGGACTACATCTGCAAAGGCCACCAGCTTGCAGACGTCTCCGCGATCATCGGCACGATGGATATCGTGTTCGGGGAGGTTGACCGCTAATGCTGCGCCGTCTGCACAAAGAACAACCGGCGTCCTTTGAATTTACCCCGGCAAACCTTGCCTGGGCCAAAGGGCAGATTTCCAAATACCCCGAGGGCCGTCAGGCCAGCGCCATCATCCCGCTGTTGTGGCGCGCGCAGGAACAGCATGGCTGGCTGACCCGCCCGGCGATTGAACATGTCGCCGATATGCTGGGCATGGCCTATATTCGGGCGCTGGAAGTGGCGACCTTCTACTTCATGTTCCAACTGCAACCCGTTGGTTCTGTGGCGCATATCCAGATTTGTGGCACCACGAGCTGCATGATCTGCGGTGCCGAGGAACTGATCGCGGTCTGTCAGGAACTTATCGCCAAGGCGCCGCATGCACTGTCGGCGGATGGCAAGTTTTCCTGGGAAGAGGTGGAATGCATGGGGGCTTGCGCCAATGCACCCATGGCCCAGATCGGCAAGGACTATTACGAAGACCTAACGGCGGAAAAACTGCGCGGGTTGATCGGCCGCTTTTCCAAAGGCGAGGTTCCGGTGCCCGGCCCCCAGAACGGGCGCTATGCAGCCGAACCCCTGTCTGGTCTGACCAGCCTGAAAGAGTTTGGTTCGGGCAAAAAGCAATATAATGCCTCGGCGCAATTGGCGGTGGACATCAAGGACACCGTCAAAAGGATTGACGGCACCGAAGTTCCATTGACCACCCCGTGGCTGGGTGCTGCGGCCAAGCCGGCCAAGGCTGCAAAGGCTGAAAAGCCCGCAGACAAGGCCCAACCGGCCGAAAAACCGGCGGCAAAACCAGCCGCCAAGGCTGAAAAGCCCGCCGCAGACGTTGCCGCTGCGGGGGGCAAGCCGCCGAAGGGTTTGAAGGCCCCGAAAAAGGGCGGGGCGGATGATCTGAAGGTCATCGAAGGCATCGGCCCGGCGCTGGAAAAGCTTTGCAATGACATGGGCATTTTCCATTTCGACCAGATCGCGCTTTGGGGTCCGGCGGAAATTGCGTGGATGGACGGCAACCTGAAAGGCTTCCGGGGCCGTGTCACCCGCGACAAATGGGTGGCGCAGGCCAAACTGATCGGCGAGGTCGGGATCGAAGAGTTCCTGATCCGCGCCAAGACCAACAATTACTGACGGGGGTAGAGGATGGACGATCATCATCACGATCACGCACCCGTTGACGGCCCTTGGGCCGGTGGCTGGCTGGTTGCGGCGGCGGCGGGGCTGATTGCGGCCATCGTTGCACGGGCGATTGGCGATGTTTCGATGTCTCCGGCGGTTGTCGTGGGGCTGGTAACCTTTGGCGTCTTCGGGGTTCTTTTGGGCTCGGGCGGCGTGGAATTGGCCAAGGCGGGGCAGGGTGACGGTGGCCATGGCCATGGTCACGGCCACCACTAGGGCCGGGCGGATGAAGGCCCCCGCCCCGCAGGACGACGGCAGCGCAAGGCAGGCTCGCAAGGCGGGTTTGGTCATGGCGCTGACGATGGTGCTGTGGATGGGGGTTCAGGTTGTGGGCGGCGAGATGGGGTGGCCGGCGAAATACACCCTGCTTGCCGACCTTGCGGCGCTGGCCGGATTTATCTGGGCTTTGGCCGTGACGTATCAGATCTGGCGCAAGCGCCGGGGTTAGGAAGAGGGGCATCATGCTCAAGGATCAGGACCGCATCTTTACCAACCTTTACGGGATGCATGACCGCACATTGGCTGGCGCCAAAAAGCGCGGGCATTGGAATGGCACGGGCGATCTCATCAAGCTGGGCCGCGACAAGATTGTTGAAATCGTCAAGGCGTCGGGCTTGCGCGGCCGGGGCGGGGCGGGCTTTCCGACCGGTCTGAAATGGTCGTTCATGCCCAAGGCATCGGATGGTCGCCCGTCGTATCTGGTTATCAACGCCGACGAATCCGAACCCGGCACCTGCAAAGACCGCGAGATCATGCGCCATGATCCCCATACGCTGATCGAAGGGGCGCTGATTGCCTCGTTCGCGATGGGGGCGAACGCCTGCTACATCTACATTCGCGGCGAATATATCCGCGAGCGCGAGGCGCTTCAGGCGGCCATTGACGAATGCTATGACGCAGGGCTTTTGGGCAAGAACGCCGCAAAATCCGGCTGGGATTTCGATCTTTACCTGCACCATGGTGCGGGGGCCTATATCTGCGGCGAAGAAACCGCGCTGCTGGAAAGCCTTGAAGGCAAAAAGGGCATGCCGCGGATGAAGCCGCCCTTCCCGGCGGGCTCGGGTTTGTACGGATGTCCGACCACGGTGAACAACGTCGAATCCATTGCCGTTGTGCCCACCATTCTGCGCCGGGGGGCGGATTGGTTCGCCTCGTTCGGGCGTCCGAACAATGCGGGCACCAAACTGTTCGGGATTTCGGGCCATGTGATGACCCCGTGTGTGGTGGAAGAGGCCATGTCGATCCCGCTGAAAGAGCTGCTTGACCGCCATTGCGGCGGCGTGCGGGGCGGGTGGAAAAACCTTAAGGCGGTCATTCCGGGCGGCTCGTCGGTGCCTTTGCTGACGCAGGCGCAGTGCAATGATGCGATCATGGATTTCGATTGGCTGCGTGAACAGCGTTCGGGTCTTGGCACGGCGGCGGTGATTGTCATGGACAATTCCACCGATGTTATCAAAGCGATCTGGCGGTTATCGAAGTTCTACAAGAATGAAAGCTGCGGCCAATGCACGCCGTGCCGCGAAGGCACGGGCTGGATGATGCGGGTCATGGACCGTCTGGTGCGCGGCGATGCTGAAGTCGAAGAGATCGACATGCTGCTGAGCGTGACCAAGCAGGTCGAAGGCCACACCATCTGCGCGCTAGGCGATGCGGCGGCCTGGCCCATTCAGGGCCTTGTGCGGGCGTTCCGTGAAGAAATCGAAGACCGCATCAAGGCCAAAAAGACCGGCCGCATGGGCGCGATGGCGGCGGAATAAGTGAAGGGATTTGCGATCATGTCCATGGTTTTGATGTCTGCTTGCGTTGCTTCGGGGTCTGCCCCGATGCCGCTTGCGGCCAGCGGACCTGTGGCCATTTCGCAAGACGGGCTTGGCTATATCGTCGATCTGCAACCCAGCCTGACGGGTGCTGAAATGACGGTGTCGGCCGAAACCGGGGCCTTGGCGATGGATCAGGGGCTGGCGGCAAAGCGGGTGGCGGAAGCCTTCTGCGTGGGCCGGGGTGCCAAGATTGATCGTCGCGCGCTGGGGCGGTTTGATGCAGGCTCTTGGGTGTTCAACGGGGGCTGCGCATGACGCAATCTGCCCTTCGACATGGCATAGCAACGGGGTTTGGCCCATCGCATTGGCTACACAATGCTTTGGAGGCCACCATGAAACCCATTCTTATTGCCGCTTTCGCCCTGATCGCCGCGCCTGCGCTGGCGCTGGAGCCGATCGCCAAGGAAAAGCACATCAATGACACCTTGTTGATGGGCTTCATTGCCGATGCCATCGACGACAATTGCGATACGATTTCGGCCCGTAAACTGCGCGCGCTGAGCGAGCTTTTGGCGCTGCGCGACTATGCGTTGAAAAAGGGCTATGCCCGCGACGAGGTGAAGGCCTTTGTCACCAGCCCCATCGAAAAGGCCCGTGGCAAGGCTTTGGCGGCGGCATGGCTGAAGGGCAAGGGCGCGGTTCCGGGGCAGGGTGCTGCCTATTGTGGGATCGGGCAGGAAGAAATCGCCAAAGGGTCTTTGATCGGGCAATTGCTCCGGTCTGACGGCTAAGGCGGCGCGCAAAAAGGATTGCTGCTTTCGGGGTGACCGGGGGCGGAAACAGTGAAGGACGGGTAGGCAGATGACCAACCTCAAGAAGATCAGCATCGACGGCATCGAGGTCGAAGTGGATGGCGCGATGACCATCATTCAGGCGGCCGAAGTGGCAGGCGTGGAAATTCCGCGCTTTTGTTATCACGAGCGGCTGACGATCGCGGGCAACTGCCGGATGTGTCTGGTCGAGGTGGTCGGCGGCCCGCCGAAACCCGCCGCAAGCTGCGCCATGCAGGTGCGCGATCTGCGCCCCGGCCCGAATGGCGAGGCCCCGGTGGTCAAGACCACATCGCCCATGGTGAAAAAGGCCCGCGAAGGGGTGATGGAGTTCTTGCTCATCAACCACCCGCTGGATTGCCCGATTTGCGATCAGGGCGGCGAATGCGACCTGCAGGATCAGGCGATGGCCTATGGTCTTTCGGGCACCCGCTATCACGAAGCCAAGCGCGCCAGTGAAAACCTGAACCTTGGCCCCTTGGTGAAAACCGAGATGACGCGCTGCATTTCCTGCACCCGCTGCGTGCGCTTCACGACCGAGGTCGCGGGCATCACCCAGATGGGCCAGACCGGCCGGGGCGAAGACAGCGAGATCACATCGTATCTGAACCTGACGCTGGATTCGAACCTGCAAGGCAATATCATTGACCTGTGCCCGGTTGGTGCGCTGACGTCAAAGCCCTATGCCTTTACCGCGCGCCCTTGGGAATTGACCAAGACCGAATCGATCGACGTGATGGATGCACTTGGCAGCAATATCCGCATCGATACCAAAGGCCGCGAAGTCATGCGCATTCTTCCGCGCAACAATGACTGCGTGAATGAGGAATGGATTTCGGACAAGACCCGGTTCATCTGGGACGGCTTGCGCCGCCAACGGCTGGATGTGCCCTATATCCGCGAGAACGGTAAACTGCGCAAAGCGTCGTGGTCCGAAGCGCTGGGTGCGGCGGCCGCGGCGATGAAGGGCAAGAAGGTTGCGGGGCTTGTGGGCGATCTGGTTTCGGTCGAAGCGGCCTATTCATTGAAAACCCTGGTCGAAGGCTTGGGCGGCGCGGTGGAATGCCGGACCGACAACGCCAAACTGCCCAGCGGCAACCGTTCGGCCTATGTTGGCACCGCCGCGATAGAAGACATCGACAGTGCCAAGGTGATCTTGCTGATCGGCACCAACCCCCGCGTGGAAGCGCCGGTGTTGAACGCGCGTATCCGCAAGGCTTGGGCCAAGGGCGCGATGGTTGGGCTGATCGGCGAAGCCGCTGATCTGACCTATGATTACAAGCACATGGGCACCGACCGCGCCGCTTTGGTGGACCTGGCCGGCAAGGCGGTTGCCAAGGAAAACACCGTGGTCATCATCGGCCAGGGCGCGATAAACGAGGCTGATGGCGAGGCGGTTCTGTCCCAGGCCATGGCCTATGCTACGGGCGCCGGGGCCAAGTTCATGGTGCTGCACACCGCCGCGTCGCGGGTGGGGGCGATGGATGTGGGGGCTGTCACCGAAGGCGGTCTGGCACAGGCCACCGACGGGGCCGAGGTGATCTTCAACCTTGGCGCCGATGAGGTCGAGATCGCCGCAGGGCCCTTCGTGATCTATCAGGGCAGCCACGGCGACCTGGGGGCCAACCGCGCCGACATCGTCCTGCCGGGCGCGGCCTATACCGAAGAGAACGGACTGTTCGTCAACACCGAAGGCCGTCCGCAACTGGCGCTGCGCGCCGGGTTTGCTCCGGGCGAGGCCAAGGAAAACTGGGCCATTCTGCGCGCGCTGTCGGCGGAACTGGGCCAGACCCTGCCTTGGGACAGCCTTGCCGCGCTGCGCAGCGACTTGGTGGCCAAGCACCCGCATCTGGCGCGCATCGACGAGGTCGCGGTCAACGACTGGCAGCCCTTGCCGGTGAAGGCCCCGGCCAAGGCAAGCTTCCGCCCTGCGCTGCGCGAGTTTTATCTGACCAACCCGATCGCGCGCGCCAGTGCGGTGATGGGCGAGTTGGCGGCCATGGCCAAGACCCGCGCTGCGGGTCAGATGGCAGCGGAGTAGCGCGCGATGTGTTTTGCCTGCAGAACTCTGGCCAGCCTTGGGGTCGCGTCTGCGCTCCTGTTCGGCTGCGCGCAGGGAAATCAGCAGGTAACGCAGGGCAGCTTTTCGCCGTCTTACAGGGGCATCGAAACCATCCTGCTGGACGGCGATCTGGTGAATTTCCGCGTGGAGATGACGGGCGCGCGCAACAATCAGGATGTTGCGTCCTATGCGGCCTGTGCGGCGGCACAATATGCGCTGATCCGCGGCTTTGGATTTGCGCGCCATGTGCGGACGAATGTGGCGAATACGGGTGGAACTTGGCGCGGGGATGCGGTTTACACCATCTCGGCGGCGCTGCCCGACGGGTTGAAAACGATAGACGCGGAAGTGACTGTGCGCGATTGGGGCGCACACGGCATTCCGACGGTATAAAAGACGTGAGGGATCATGGCTGACTTCTTT
>JAIOXV010000187.1 GCA_021741465.1 Paracoccaceae bacterium | reverse complement strand
CGGCGATGTCGTCGTTGAAACCGCGGCGATGGGCACCGACACCATCTTCGCCCATGCCAACCATGTGCTGGCGGCCAACGCGCGGGTGGAAGTGCTGCGCGCTCAGGGAAGCCAGGCGCTCTCGCTTACCGGCAATGGCTTTGCCAACCGGCTTTACTCCAGCGCCACCCATGGGGACACGCTGGCAGGCGGGGCCGGAAATGACAGCTATTACCTTTACAACGTCGCCGCCCGTATCACCGAAAACGCAGGCGGTGGTTTTGACAAGGCCTATGCATATGCCAATCATGTCTTGGCCGCAGGGTCGCAGCTTGAGGCGCTCTATGCCATGGGTGCGGTGGGCCGGGTGCTGACTGGAAACGAACGGGCGAACCGCTTTTACAGCAATGCCGCAGCCGCCGACACGCTGCGCGGGGGCACGGGCGATGACACCTATGTTCTGCGCCATTCAGCCGACCGCGTGGTCGAGGCCGCGGGCGGCGGCAACGACCTTGTGCGCGCGCAGGTGAATTTCACCCTGACCACCGGCACCCATGTGGAAACCATCATCGCCGAGGGCAGCGCCGGTTTGGTCCTGACCGGCAACGCCTTTGCCAACCGGCTTGTCAGCGCCGCCGCCCATGCCGATACCCTGCGCGGTGGCGGCGGCAATGACAGCTATGAGGTCAACCACAGGAACGATCAGGTGATCGAAACCTCTGCATCCGGGGGCACGGACCGGATCTATGCCACAGTGAACCACAGCCTTGTCGCCACGAGCTTTGTCGAAGAGATGCATTCGGTTGGCACCCGCGGGCTGCGGCTGACCGGCAATGATCGCGCCAACAGCTTTTTCAGCAGCGCCGCCCATGCCGATTCGCTGATCGGCGGCGGCGGCAATGACAGCTATACGCTGCACCATCTGGGCGACCGGGTGGTCGAAGCCGCGGGCGGTGGGCTGGATGTGATCTATACCCATGTCAACCATGCGCTTGCGGCCGGGTCAGCGGTGGAAGAGCTGCGCGCGGCCGGCAGCGCGGGGCTGCGGCTTACAGGAAATGAGCTTGCCAACCGCATCTTTGGCGGCAGCGGGGCCGACAGCCTGACCGGCGGCGCCGGACACGACCAGCTTTATGGCGGCGAGGATGGGGTGGGTGACCGCTTTATCTTTCGGGCCCTTGCAGACAGCGCGCTGGGCAGCCGCCGTGATCTGATCCATGATTTTGTCAGCGGGCAAGACCGGGTGGACCTGCGCGCGATCGACGCCAATACCACAGCGCTGGGCGATCAGGCCTTTGCGTTCAGCGGCAACGCAGGCCCGGTGGCCTTTGGCGTTTGGTTGGTGGCAGGACCGGGCCAGATGGTGGTGCGGCTGGACGTCACCGGCGACGCCCGCGCCGACATGGAAATCGGGATCGAAGGCCTGACCACCGCCCTGCGCAGCGATTTCCTTTTGTAACGCCGCGCGCTTTGTGCAAGCCCAAGGCTAAAGAATGAAATCTGACGCCGCCAAATTGTAAATTCCGGTCAACCGAATGGCCATCTCGGCCCCAACGTCGCCATCGGTGTCGAGATAGACCATGGTGAAATCATTGGCGCTGCCTGCGTTGTCGAACTTCTGGAACCGAACCTCGCCACTCGTGGCGTTGTTAAATCCAGAAGACCCTCGCCAGACAAAGGTATCGTTGGCAGAAGTTGCCGCAAACGCATCAAGGTCTTTAAGATCGATCTTGTCCGCGCCGCGCACAAAATCTGCAATTACATCGGTTGTCGAAGCAGATGCCGTCAAATCCTTTACGCTGTTGAAAATAAATCTGTCACCACCCGAACCGCCCGTAATGACGTCCTTGCCCCAACCGCCTATTAACGTGTCGCGGCCCGCACCACCTGAGATCACATCCGAACCGGCGCCGCCATACAACGTGTCATTTCCACCGTAGCCAAATATGTTGTCATTGCCGCCCACACCGAAGGCAAAGTCAGAATAATTGGAAAGGTGGATATTGTCGTTCCCACTGAGCGCGGCCACAATAAGGTTGTATTCATCAACGACAGAAGACGTTCCTGCCGCGTTGTACAACGCGCGTGCACTCACGCTTATGCCATCTATGTACCACCATGCCGCGCCGGTGTAATATTCACCAATTGAATACACAGTGCCGCTGGTTATGTTTCCAGAATAGTTAAACGTGATGCCCGCCCCGCAAAACGCCAAGACTCCATTTCCACCATCGTAGTAAACATCGAGCTCATCCTCGTATGTCGTTCCACGTATGGTTGCATAAGTATTGTTGAAGAAAGCGTCTGTATAATAGTTTCGATTAACATAATTTAGATCAAAGTTCCTCATGTCCATAGAATATGCAGAGAAAAGACTGGCCATGAAACCTCCAAAGCGTGGCAGGAAAAAATCTTGGCTGATCTTTCCAGATCCACGAAATTAAGTCAACCCTTACGGGCAAATCTATTTTTCAATCTACCTTTTATAATTAATCTTCTTATCCTAAATTAAAACCCTCTTTAAATATTTGCGAACAAATCCAAAGCAATACAGATAAAATCCATTGAACGCGCGCGCGCCAACAAACGCATACGGACACCGCGCCCAACCCACGGCTAAAGAATGAAATCTGACGCGGTCAGGTCGTAAAGACCCTCCAGCCGAATGGCCATCTCGGCCCCAGCGTCGCCATCGGTGTCGAGATAGACCATGGTGAAATCATTCACGCTGCCCGCCTTGTCGAACTTCTGATAGCGCAGCTCACCCTGGGTTGCGCTGTGAAACGCCGATGTGCCATTCCAGACAAAATCATCCATCCCGTCAGATGCAGCAAAGGCGTCAATGGCGCTTAGATCAATCTTGTCTTTGCCTTGGGCGAAATCGGCAATGACATCGCTGGTCTTGGTGCCAATAGCAGACTCGGTCACGTCGTTGAAAACAAAGCGATCAGAACCGCTTGCCCCGATCAGCAGGTCCTTCCCGCGCCCGCCGATCAAACTGTCATTGCCCGCGCCCCCGTCAAGCGTATTTGCCGCGCCATTGCCGGTGATGATGTTGTGCCGCAGGTTGCCGGTGCCGTTGATCGCGCCGGTGCCGGTCAAGGTCAGATTTTCAAGGTTCGCCCCCAGCGCATAGCCCACCGAAGAGCGCACCAGATCGCTGCCACCACCAGCGGTTTCCGAAATCGTATCGCCGCCGTCGGTGACATAGATGTCATCGCCCGCCCCCCCGATCAACGTATCGGCGCCCGTGCGGCCATCAAGCCGGTTGTCCCCCGCGTTGCCCCGGATCTTGTTGTTCAGCGCGTTTCCGTTGCCGTTGATCGCAGAACTGCCGGTCAAGGTCAGGTTTTCCAGATTGGCGCTGAGGCTATGGGTGACCGAGGATTTGACCATATCGATGCCCGCATCGGCCGCCTCGATGATCCTGTCCCCCCCATCGGTGATGTACACATCATCCCCAAGCCCGCCGATCAGCGTGTCAGCGCCGGTGCCGCCGTTCAGAATATTGGCCGCAGAATTGCCGGTGATCGTGTTGTTGGCGGCGTTCCCGGTCCCGTTTATGGCCTCGGTGCCGATCAGGACAAGATTGATGCTTTGGCCGCCTTCGGGCAGCGCAAATGGCACCGATCGTGTAACGGTTTCCCCCAGGGTCACCACCTCCGTCGCACCGCTGGTGACGCTGTGGCTGTTGCCAAAGCCATCGGTATAGCTTTGCGCCACGGTGATCACGGCCCCGACATCGTCTTGCGTCAGGGTATAGCTCGTGCCCGTCGCCCCCGATATCGCCACCCCATCGCGCAACCATTGATAGCCGATGCTGCCCGCATCAATGCCATCTTCATCCGCCACCGTTGAGGCCAGCGTCAGAACCTGATCCTCGCTCGCCGTGCCGCTGATCGTCACGCTGCCGGTGGGGGCGTCGTTGACATTGCCGACCACCTCCGTCGCACCGCTGGTGACGCTGTGGCTGTTGCCAAAGCCGTCGGTATAGCTTTGCGCCACGGTGATCACGGCCCCGACATCGTCTTGCGTCAGGGTATAGCTGGTGCCCGTCGCCCCCGATATCGCCACCCCATCGCGCAACCATTGATAGCCGATGCTGCCCGCATCAATGCCGTCTTCATCCGCCACCGTTGAGGCCAGCGTCAGAACCTGATCCTCGCTCGCCGTGCCGCTGATCGTCACGCTGCCGGTGGGGGCATTGTTTACATGAAAGGCGACCGACGAAAGGTTTTCCCAGGCGAAAAGCTGGGACGTAAGGACCTGCGCGTCGTTGGTTAAAAGGAAATGCCCATAGCTTTGCGAAAATACGACGATGCCATCCCCGATTGTGCCGTAATAGTCCCAGACGCCCGCAGGCGGGGCGCCGTTGTTATAGTCAAGGTTGACTCTGACGGTTGCATTCGGCTGCACGGTTCCCGAACTAACCGCGGTGCCGTAGATGTATATGTCACCGAAATATCGTTCGCTAACCCTTGGATTGTTGGCAAAAACCCCAAATTCAAGAAAATAAGCATAGTCAAAATGTTGCGTCGCCATACATCACCAAAAGATCACCACATACCATCCTTGGGCGACAAAACACGCCGACCAAGGACCCACATCATTCTTCTGCCGCAGGGGCGCAGATTCTACAACGAGATTGAACGCGCCCCAAATTCAAGCCGGCATCAAGCCCCGGCGGAGCGGCGTGGCGCATGTATAAAACCAAAACGGCGACAACGGGCAAAGCCATTGTCGCCGAATGAAAATCTGGTGCCCCCAGCAGGACTTGAACCCGCGACCCCCTGATTACAAATCAGAAACCGGGCTATATCTGGGGGCAACAGTCCATAACAACAGATCGCGCGATTTGTGTTTGATATTACACTGTTTTCGGGCATTGTTACGCGATGTTAGTAGCACGGGGTAACAAGTCAAATCGGGCAGGCCTGTTACCCAGATGTTACCCCAAAAGACATTCTTACAAACGCAAAGGTGCTCACCTTGGCCAAGTTGACTGCAAAATCTGTTGAGAACTGGCCCCATGATCCGGCTCGCAGAATGGAAGTGCCAGACGCGGCAATGCCGGGGCTCTACTTGATCGTGCAACATACCGGGGCCAAGTCTTGGGCGCTGCGTTATAGACACGGTGGCAAGCCCCGAAAGATGACGCTTGGCCCCTACCCCGCTTTCTCTCTTGCCAGCGCGCGAGACGAGGCCGCCAAGGCCCTTCGGATGCTCGAGACAGGCACAGACCCGGCAGAAGAGCGCAAAGTCAAGGCAGCGACAGAGATCGAGGCCAAGCGCGCCGCCGAAAGCGACGTGCGCGACAAGGTTTCGAATGTCGCGGCAGACTTCATCAAGCGCCATGCTTCCCGCAACCGGACTGGGGACGAGGTGGCGGCAATCTTGCGGCGTGAAGTTTTGCCCCTATGGGGAGATAGGCGGGTGCAGGAAATTACCCGGCGCGACGTGATCGAACTTTTGGACGCGGTTGTTGATCGGGGCCACCCAATTGCCGCAAACCGCCTTCGGGCGCACCTGAGCGTCTTTTTTAAGTGGTGCCGGGGCCGCGACATAATCAAGGAAAGCCCGGTTGAAGGTACGCCCAAGCCTGCCAATGAAAACCCGCGCGATCGGGTGCTGACCGATGCAGAAATTCGACGATTCTGGCAAGCTTGTGAGAAGATTGGCCCGCCCTTTGGGTTGCTCTATCGGTTCTTGCTTCTGACTGGGCAGCGTTTGCGGGAAGCCGCTGAAATGACAGACTCGGAAGTTTCCGGAAACGAATGGACCATCCCGGCCAGACGCGCGAAGAACGGGCAAGAACACCTTGTTCCACTTTCAGAAATCGCCAAATCCACGCTTGAAAAAATGCCCCGCGTGGTCGGTCGCAAGGGCTTCATCTTCAGCACCACGGGCGCAAGCGCGGTTTCAGGCTATTCGCGCGGCAAAGAGCGACTGGACAAGGCCATGCAGGAACTTGCCAGCCAAGAACTTCCCGAGGACTCCGCACCAACCACCATGGCCCCTTTTACCATCCACGACCTGCGCCGTACGGCGGCAACAGGCATGGCTTCCTTGCGGATTGCACCTCATGTGGTGGAATCGGTCCTGAACCATCGCAGCGGCACCCGGCGCGGGGTTGCAGGGATCTACAACCGGGCGGACTACGCCGCAGAGAAGCGCGAGGCGCTTGAGGCTTGGGCGCGGGCGCTGGACACGATCACCGCTGGTACACCTGCGAAAGTGGTGCAACTGAGGGCCCCACGTTGAAGGCCCCATCCGAAGCAGACGTTGCGAAAATCATCGCGCGCCTAAAGCCACAATATGAATACCTTGCCCCAATCTTGGCAAAAAACTTCGTTGCCCGGCTAGATCACGGATACATGCCGGTGCTTCGGGCGACTGATCGCAAACCGATCGAGAAGGCACACGACGCAGCCGCAAAACTTCTAGCGCAACTCCACGACCTATCCCCGCATGCGCTTGAAGCCGTTACAGGATGCTTTCTTTCACAGCGCAACGCTGATGGCCTATCCAGTGACCCCGAAGCTTTCAAAGGCCAGATCACGGCCCTTTTGGAAGCACTTGCGGATACGGGACGCGAGATCAAAACGCGAAAGCTCCGCACTGATACAAACACCCGAGGCATAGCTGTTGCTCTTGCTGCTTGGTATGCATGGGACGAAGGCGACTCGGAAGGGCGCAGCAAAGGCATGCCCGAGGGTCTACGCGACGGCGCTCCCTTTATCGGCTTCCTAGGGGATCTGCTTGGTGTCTGCGGCATAGACCCCGAAAAATCTGTCACGGTCTATCGCGCGGCACTGGAATATCTGAAAAACCATAGATAACGGACAAAAGTCCACGCTAGCTATTCGTGACCGCGCCTGCAATCGCTGCGCAATTCTAAAGCACTCTCACCGCTTATCGGAGTGCCAACCATGCCACCGAAACACATCACCGCACATCAGCTTAGGGAAGTCCTTGGCGGTATCAGCGATATGACGCTGTGGCGTTGGATCAATGACCCGGCCAAGAGGTTCCCCCAGCCCATCAAGATCGGCGCTTGCCGTCTTTGGAAAGCAGACGAGGTGACCGCCTATCTCGAGAACCAAGCACTGAAAGCTTCTTGAAAGAAAAAGCCGGGGCGTTGACGCATCCCGACTTCCTAACATTGGCATTCGGTTTCGAGGGGTCGTTTTCCGAATGCCGCCCCGATGGCGCAAGCGAGGGAAAAATGAAAGATGACCCCCACGGTTGCAGGCGATTTCCCGTGCCAAAGTCGCCCCAAGTTGGCCTGCCCAAGCCCATCGGAAATATATGGGAAACAAATCAATGCGGGCAACGCTGTGCCAGTTGCGACCCGCTGCCGGGAGCCGGGTACCCCCCGGACGGTGAAACGCATCGAGCCGCGTCCAGCCGATCAGACCAATCGGAATATGCACTCGATGAGCGCCGCCTTGAAAAGGCGCTGCGAGACCATTCAGGGAACCTGATGGGCGGCCCTACGGGTCGAAAGGGAAACGAGTATCGGGCCCAAGGGCTTGGGTTGGTCACCCACCGGGAAAAGAGGCGGAGCCTCTCCCGGCGAGAAAGGGCGAAGCCATGCCTACAAAGCTCGGTACAAAGTCAAAAGGGCAGTTATAGAATAGAAACGCAGCCCGTAGGCTGCGCTCTGATGTGGTGCTCTATCGAACTTGTTAACAGCTCGACCCGCGGTTTCTGTACAACCAGAAGTAACAAAAAAAAATCTGTTTGGTCAAGCCCACATGTGGAAAGGCATGTACACTTGCCGCCACAAAACCACTTCAGGAATTTCCCGGGTGCAACCCAAAGCAGAAAATTGGTTTGACAGTTGTGGGACTGACCGACACCTATATCCAAAGTAATTGGAGTGAAAGGTATCGGAAATGCTCCGCCTTGGCCTTGATATTGGTACAAATTCAATCGGTTGGTGGCTTTACGAAATTGCGCATGGTCAGCCCGTGGCGGTGGTCGACGGCGGTGTGCGTATCTTTTCTGATGGGCGCGACTCAAAAACAGGAGCATCCTTGGCCGTGGATAGGCGCAATGCGCGTGCCATGCGCAGAAGACGTGACCGATACCTGCATCGCCGGGCAATGCTGATGAAGCGGCTTGCCACTTCTGGCTTGATGCCCCAAGACCCGGATCAAGCCAAGGCGCTGACGGAGCTTGACCCTTTTGCATTACGGGCCTTGGGGCTGGACCATGCATTGCCGCTGGATCACCTAGGCCGAGCCTTGTTTCACATCAACCAGCGCCGTGGCTTCAAATCCAATCGTAAAGCTGATTCTGGGGACAATGAAGGCGGTAAGATCAAAGACGGTACCGCCCGACTTGATATGGCCATGATGGCTGCCGGTGCCCGCACCTATGGCGAATTTTTACATAAACGTCGTGCTACCGCCGATAATCCACGCCAGACCCCGGCAGTGCGCACCCGCTTGACACTGCGCTCGGATGCAGACAGCGGAAAGTCCGAAGCGGGCTATGATTTCTATCCTGACAGGCGGCACCTTGAGGAAGAATTTCACAAACTGTGGGCTGCGCAGAAACCCCACCATCTTAATCTAACTGATACACTTCGCGAACTGTTGTTCGAAACGATTTTCTTTCAGCGTCCGTTGAAAGAACCCAAAGTGGGGAGATGCCTGTTTTTCCCCGAAGACCGCCTGCCCAAAGCGCACCCACTTACCCAACAGCGGGTACTTTATGAAACGGTAAACAATCTGCGCATCACAGCGAATGGCCGCGCTGCGCGTGAACTGACCCGGGACCAGCGTGATGCGATCATCTTTGCCTTGAACGGCAAAGAGCCACTAAAATCGCCTGGTGGAACCAAAATTTCCTTGGATGCCTTGGCCAAAGCGTTAAAATTAAACGGTGAAAAGTTTACGCTAGAAACAACAGCCCGCGATGCCATCGCCTGTGATCCGGTTCGCGCGAGCCTTGCCTTCAAAGAGCGCTTTGGGGCGCGATGGTCCACGCTAGGTTGGGAGCAGCAATGGGACTTGATCCAACGCCGCCAGAGCGCGGAAACCGATAAGCAGGTGCAGGAGCTGATCGAATGGCTGATGGACACCTATGATCTCACTGCTGACCAAGCCAAGGAAACCGCTAATGCACCCCTTCCTGAAGGTTATTCCCGCCTTGGTCTGACCGCCACCCTTGCCATTCTGGATGCGCTGAAATCGGGAGTGGTGACCTATGACAAGGCCGTCGCCACCATTGGCCTGCACCATTCGGATGGCCGCACAGGTGAGGTGTTCGACGCCCTTCCATACTACGGTAGGGTGCTTGAGAGTCATGTCATTCCCGGTAGCCAAGACCCAACACACGACGACATCACCTGTTATGGGCGCATTACAAACCCCACGGTGCATATCGGCCTGAACCAGTTGCGCCGCCTGATTAACAAGATCATCGAAGTCCATGGCAAACCTGATGAAATCGTGGTCGAACTAGCGCGCGAACTGAAGCAAAGCGCCGATCAAAAAGCCGAAGCTGAGCGGGTTATCAAAAAGAACACCGACGCCGCCATACGGCGGGGTGTTAGCTTGGGCGAGTTGGGTCAACCAGACACAGGCGCAAATCGCGCCTTGCTGCGGATTTGGGAAGAAATGAACCCAGATCCGATGAAGCGCTTCTGCCCCTATACAGGCACACTGATTTCCCCAACCATGCTCTTCAATGGAGCCTGTGACGTTGATCACATCTTGCCATACTCTCGGACACTGGATGACAGCACCTCGAACAAAACTCTGTGCCTTAAAGCCGCCAACCGCGCAAAACGCAACAAGTCCCCATCTGAGGCGGCCCGTGCAGGCATGCAAGTCTGGGCACTAAATGCCGAAAACCTTAAGCACCTGCCCGCCAACAAGGCTTGGCGCTTTGCCCCCGATGCGATGGCAAAATTCGAAGGCGAGCGTGATTTTATTGCTCGTGCTTTGGTGGATACCCAGTATCTGTCCCGGATCGCAAGGGAGTATCTCGACAGGCTATATGATGGTGGGGATGGCAAAAGCCATGTCTGGGTTGTGCCTGGTCGCCTGACCGAAATGTTGCGGCGCCATTGGGGTTTGAACAGCCTCCTGCATGATAACCAGCGCGACTTATCGAAGGCTAAAAACCGCATGGACCATCGCCACCATGCACTCGATGCCGCCGTAATTGGGGCCACCGACCGCAGCCTGGTCAAGCGCATGGCTGACCAGTCACAAATCGACGCCGGGCGTGGCCTTGATGACCTTGCCTCGCGCGTGCCTCCCCCCTTCGAAGGCTTCCGTGACGCCGTCAAGGCCCAGATAAACGCGATGACCGTCAGTCACCGCGCCGATCATGGCCGCATCGATGGCAAAAGCACCACAGGTAGATTGCACAATGACACCGCGTATGGCCTAACAGGATTGTCCCAAAATGGCGTGCCACTGGTTGTGACCCGCAAGCCCTTTGACGGTCTGACTCCGGCGATCATCGACAAGCTCCGCGATGTAGCCTTGGCCGATGCATTACGGCTTGCGACAAAAGGCAAGGATGGCAAAGACTACCAGACCGCATTGCGCGATTTCAAATCCCGCCCCGGCCCTTATCAAGGCATCCGTCGCATCAGGATCATCGAGCCAGTTGACGTGATCGAAGTAAAAGACTGCAACGGCGTCGCCTATAAAGGCTACAAGGGCGATAGCAACCAATGCTACGAGGTTTGGCGCATGTCTGACGGCACGTATAAACACGTGGTCATCTCGACCTTTGACGCCCATAACGACATGGATCATCGCCCCCACCCCGCCGCCAAGCGCGTGCTGCGGTTGCACAAGAACGATATGGTGCGGCTTGAGGACAGCAAGTTCGGGCCAACCTGTGTGACTGTCGAGAGGTTTAATGTGAACGGTCAAGTTTCGATGGTTGCACACAATCAAGGCAATGCAGACCAGCGCTACCGCAAAGACAAGGAAGACATCTACATCCGTATGCAGCCTGCATCTTTGATAAAATCAGGCGCTCGCCGGGTGATTGTCGATGAAATAGGACGTATCAAAGACCCCGGCCCGCCCAAAATCGCCTGAAATTCGCCCGAATCCCCTGATGTATAAACAATGGATTATTGTATCGGGTGCGTGTTGGATCAGATCATAGATATTAGTCAGGATGGTCGCCACCTTTCCCGCGAACGTGGCTTTTTGCTCGTTCAGGAAAACGGCCAAACCGTTGGCCGCGTGCCCCTTGACCAAATCGCTGCAGTCATCGTGCATGCCCATGGCGTAACCTGGACCAACTCTATCCTTGTTGAACTTGCCGAACGTGGCACGCCAGTTGTATTTTGCGCCGCCAATCACCAGCCCCGCGCCCTGCTTTTGCCAATCGAGGGCCATCACGCCCAAGGTGCCCGTATGCGCGCGCAATGGACTGCCCCAGAACCCCTGCGCAAGCAAGCGTGGAAACGCGTGGTCATTGCCAAGATCAAGATGCAAGCCGCTGCTTTGGCGGCCATCGGGCAGCCTCCTGCCCCGGTCTGCTTTATCGCCCGTAACGTTCAGTCGGGAGACAGCACCAATGCCGAGGCGCAGGCCGCCCGCCTGTATTGGCCCGGGTTGCTTGGCCCCGATTTTCGCCGTGACCCCCAGCGATCCGATGTGAATGGCCTTTTGAACTACGGCTACACAGTGCTGCGCGCTGCGATGGCCCGCGCTATTGCAGCCGCCGGTCTGCATCCAACTATTGGCATCTTTCACAGCAACCGCAGCAATGCCTTTGCCCTTGCTGATGACCTGATGGAACCGTTCCGCCCCCTCGTAGATCTTACGGCCCGCGCTATCCTGACCCAAAGCGGCCCTGAGGTGACATCCGTCGCCAAACAGGCCTTTGCCCGCCTGATCGCCCTTGATCTGCCTTTGACCGGAGAAACCAGCCCCGTTTCCGTCGCACTCACGCGACTTGCCACCTCACTCGCGCAAAGTTTCGAGACCCGAAAACTGGCGCTGGCCCTACCAGAGCCTCCGTATGCCTCCATTCTATTGGGCCTTGGCCAGTGAATACGCCAGCCAACTATCTGAGCGGATATCGACTTATGTGGATTCTTGTCATGTTCGACCTTCCCACCGATACCAAAACTCAGCGCAAAGCTGCCGGAGATTTCCGCAACTTTTTGCTGGATGAGGGCTATGAGCGTTGCCAGTTCTCAAACTATGCCCGTTTTGTGAATGGCAAAGAGGCTGTTGAGAAACGAATCAATCGCATTGAGCGCGCCCTGCCCTCTTGGGGAGATGTTCAGGTTTTGAGCTTCACCGACCGACAGTTTCGCGATATGGTTCACTTCTCCGACCAAGGCCGACGGGGCACGCGGAAAAATCCGGAACAGTTGGTCTTATTTTGAGAGTGATTCGATTGGAAATTCCAAATCAAATACACGCAGATTCCTGTATTATCAGAGACTTATCGACTGATCTATCATAGCTGTTCAGAAACCGGGGTCCAGCCGCAACCGCCTGCGTGAAGAAGCTGCGGCCCGCGAGATCATAGCTGTTCAGAAACCGGGGTCCAGCCGCAACTCATCTGGCCGCTGTGTCTCGCTGACGACCATCATAGCTGTTCAGAAACCGGGGTCCAGCCGCAACGCTGACGGTGAACGTGGCCGCCTTGCGGACATCATAGCTGTTCAGAAACCGGGGTCCAGCCGCAACTGTGTAGCCCATTGAGGCCAGAAGTACCAGCATCATAGCTGTTCAGAAACCGGGGTCCAGCCGCAACGGTTTGGGAGAACGTCCCCGGCGTCCTGTCATCATAGCTGTTCAGAAACCGGGGTCCAGCCGCAACGGCCTTGCGTTGGCTGAACCTGCCCGAAATATCATAGCTGTTCAGAAACCGGGGTCCAGCCGCAACTTAACCGTGTTCGTGGTCAGGGTGGTAATGATCATAGCTGTTCAGAAACCGGGGTCCAGCCGCAACCGCGCACTGGAAGGCGAAGGTGTACAAATATCATAGCTGTTCAGAAACCGGGGTCCAGCCGCAACCACCGGGGGCCGATGGCGTTGGGGTGCCAAATCATAGCTGTTCAGAAACCGGGGTCCAGCCGCAACGACTGATAGTCCCGTTTGGGTAAACCAACA
>JAIOXV010000077.1 GCA_021741465.1 Paracoccaceae bacterium | reverse complement strand
CGGCTCGTCCTATGACGACCGGCTGTCGGGCAATGCCGGGGCGAATACGCTTTGGGGGATGGCGGGCAATGACACGCTGACCGGGCGCGGCGGCAATGACCGGCTTTACGGCGGCGGCGGGGCTGACCGTTTTGTCTTTGCCGCTGGCCATGGTGCTGACCGGATTGCCGATTTTCAGGACGATATCGATACGCTGGTCTTTGCCGCCCGTGCCAGCTTTGACACAAAGGCCGAGGCCCTGAGCTTTGCCAGCCAAACTGGCGCGGATGTGCTGTTTCGCTTTGGCGGCGGTGACAGCCTTTTGGTGGTGAACACCAGCCTTGCCGCAATTGCTGACGATATCGTGGTTCTTTAGCCGAACTTCCCCCTTGCAAGGACCAAGGCTTCGTCTCAAAGAAGGGCCAAATGGCACAGGGGAAACATCACATGACCCATCGCATCGCAATTCTGGGCGCTTCGGGCTATACGGGGGCCGAACTGGTCCGCTTGATCGCCACCCATCCCGACATGCAGATCGTGGCGCTTTCGGCGGATCGCAAGGCGGGCATGCAGATGGCCGAGGTTTTCCCCTTTCTTCGCCATCTGAATCTTCCGACACTGGTCAAAATTGATGACATCGACTTTGCCGGCGTCGATCTGTGCTTTTGCGCGCTGCCCCATGCCACATCGCAAGCGGTCATCTCCAAGCTGCCGCGCAGCCTGAAGATTGTCGATCTTTCCGCCGATTTCCGCCTGCGCGACCCTGAGGCCTATGAAAAATGGTATGGCAACCCCCATGCCGCCGTCGATCTTCAGGCCGAGGCGGTTTATGGGCTGACCGAGTTTTACCGCGACGCCATCGCCAAGGCGCGGTTGGTTGCGGGAACCGGCTGCAATGCCGCCACGGGGCAATATGCGCTGCGCCCGCTGATTGCGGCCGGGGTGATTGACCTTGACGAAATCGTGATCGACCTGAAGGCAGGGGTTTCGGGGGCGGGGCGGTCGTTGAAAGAAAACCTGCTGCACGCCGAATTGTCGGGCGGCACCCACAGCTATTCGGCCGGGGGCAAACACCGGCATCTGGGCGAGTTTGACCAAGAGTTTTCCGCCATCGCCGGTCGCCCGGTGCAGGTGCAGTTCACCCCGCATCTTTTGCCAATGAACAGGGGAATCCTTGCCACAATCTATGTGCGGGGTGACGCGAAGATCGTTCATCAAACCCTTGCCAAGGCTTACGAATCTGAACCCTTCCTGCATGTTCTGCCCTTTGGAGCCTTGCCCTCGACCCGTGACATCGCGGGATCGAACTTTTGCCATTTGGGCGTGGTTGGGGACCGCATCGCAGGCCGCACAATCGTAGTGGCGGTGCTGGACAATCTGACCAAAGGGTCCTCCGGCCAGGCCATCCAGAACGCCAACCTGATGTTGGGGATTTCCGAAACCACCGGGCTGATGCTGGCGCCCCTTTTCCCGTAACGATTTGCCGTGACGCCGCGCCACAGTTGACCCCACGCCGTGGAAGCGCCATTTCAGGTGCTGCGCCGGTTGTTCGGGCAAAGCTGCATAAGGCCAAGGAGAGATGACAATGGACGCCAGCGCCAAGCCCGGCTTTCGCGGCATGAAGGGCCTGAAAAAGCAGCGCCGCATTCAGGTGATCTTATTGGCCTTTGTCGCGCTTGGGATTGCCACGGCGCTGGTTGGCTATGCCATGAAAGACGGTATCAACTTTTTCCGCTCGCCCACGCAGGTGCTGGAACAGCCCCCATCCCCGGGCGAAGTGTTTCGCATCGGCGGTCTGGTTGAAGACGGCAGCCTGCAGCGCGGGCAGGGCGAAACCATAAGCTTTCGGGTGACCGACACCAACGCCACCGTGCCCGTAACCTTTACCGGCATCCTGCCCGACCTCTTTGCCGAAGGGCAAGGCATGGTCGGCACCGGCCAGATGCAAGGCGATGTCTTTGTCGCCAGCGAGATTCTGGCCAAGCATGACGAAAGCTATATGCCCAAGGAAGTGATCGACAGCCTTAAAGCCCAAGGCGTCTATAAGGAAGTCGCCAAGGATTGAAACCTGGCTTGGTAAAAGGCATCGCAATGGCTTTGGCGATGCCGCGACCCTCGCCCGTGGTTTATGACAGGCTGGTTTTAATGCCGGTTGGGCGGGGCAAGATGTTTGCCAAATCTTAATCCGCCCAATTCATCGGATCAAACCTGCCAACATTGGCGCAGCGGCTGTCAATTGGAACAAGACCCGCCTCAACAAATTGCTGCAACCGGGCCTCGCAGCCATTTTTGGAATACATGCCAACGACCACGGCGTATCCACCTTTCTTGGTCAGCAAAACCTTGGTCAGATTGGGAAAGCCCCTTTGGCTTAGATCATTGTCAAGCTGCTGGGCCATATTGCTGGCTTTCTTGTCGCTTCGTTTTGATGCGGCAATCAGCAGGAATTCATTGCCATCTGGGCGTTGTTTCAATCCACTGTCTTCATCGAAAAGTGCGGTCCGCAGATCCCAGACAAAGCTGTAAAAGCCCTGATCCGAATTCAGATCATAGGAAAGTCCACGGCTGTTTGCCCAATCAAGACCGTCTTCGAATGCGGTCTGGGTGGGCTCGCCCCATTCGCCCGTAACTTTCCCCGTGTAAAGACCGGCCTCCAACAGGCTGATTTGCAGTCCCAAAGCATCAACCTCCAAGGCAGAGGTGAAATAGCCTTCGATCTTGGCCATGTCACTGTTCGGGGTTGGAACTTCGCTCAGCAGAGCATCTGTCAGTTCTTGGTCTTCCGTTGAAACCGCGGCAAATCGGCATCCTTGTTCATCATCCAGATCTTTGCAGCTAAGATGCGCCAATTCAGCCTGCGACAGGATCACGCCATTCAGGCTGATGACGTCGGTCACACTATTTTCGGTAATTTGCGTCTCGATGTACCAGCCGCTTTTATAAGAGATGGTCGCGCCGCTAATATCTGCGCATTCCGATGTCAAATAGGTCTGCTCGCAGGTTCCTTTGAAACAAATCTCCACCTTTGCACCGTTGTCGCCGGCATCATTTGCACTCCAGCACCCCGCCCAAGCGTTGTTGCCCATTGCCAAAGTGCCAGATACGGCCATCAAGGCGATTGTGAAGAATTTCATATATATATCATCCCTATTTTCCCTGAAATTAGCCCGCATTAAAATACTGTCAACCGCCAAGCTTATGTGTGCTGCGCCCGGTGAAATTTGTGCCCGGTTTGCAATTGAATAGCTTGGTCTGCTTGCAGGGCTTTTAACCCGTTTCAGGCGCGTTGCTTGCCGCGCGGCAAGGGCATCGTGCGCAGGGATGAAGGCGTCTTAACCTGGTTTCGCAATCCTGATGCCTTCGGACCGGGCGGGTGCGTGAAGGGATGTGCGATGAAAACTGTGCGTGAATTGGCCGCAGAAATTGTCGCCCGCGAAGGCGGGTTTGTGGATGACCCCGACGACCCCGGCGGGGCAACGAAATACGGTGTCACCATCCACACGCTGCGGCGACTGGGGTTGGATGTGACCGGCGACGGGCGGGTCGATGGGGCGGATGTGCGCCGTCTGACCCAGGCGCAGGCGGTGGAAATCTACATCGACCACTATTTCCGCCGCCCGGGGCTGGGGGCCTTGCCCCAACCGCTGCAGGCGTCGGTGTTTGACATGTTGGTCAATGCCGGGGCCAATGCGGTGAAAATCCTGCAACGGCTCTGTACCCAGATGGGGCAGCCTTGCGTTGATGATGGGGTGATCGGCCCGCAGACCATCCGCGCGGCGCAGCTGGCTTACGAAGCGGCACCGGGCCATATGGTTGATGCTTATGGCATCGCCCGGCGCAATTATTACTATGCGCTGGCCGATGCCCGGCCTGCCAGCCGCAAATACGCCCGCCGGCGCGATGGCGGCAAGGGGGGGTGGATCACCCGCGCGGAAGAGTTCATCGCGCCCCGCTATCACCTGACGGACGCCCAGCATCGGGCGCGGGTGGCCGCATGGGCGTGATGTCACAGATTTTCGGCGGGCCTGCGACGATTGCCGCACTTGGGGGGGCGGCCAAAGAGGTGGCCGAGGTGCTGACCCCATCTGCCACCCGCCGAATGGAACTTTCGGCACAAACGCAGATGGCGGCATTGACCCAGTTGGGCGAGGAATACCAGATGCCCGCGCTGGGGTGGTTCGACCGTTTTGTCAATGGGTTGAACCGCTTGCCGCGCCCCTTGTTGGCCTTTGGCACGATTGGGCTGTTCATCTATGCCATGCAGGACCCTGCAGGTTTTGCCGCCCGCATGGTGGGGCTGAATGCGGTGCCCGAGCCGTTGTGGTGGCTGTTGGGGGCGGTGGTGGCGTTCTATTTTGGCGCACGCGAGACCTATTATTTTCGCAACCGTCTGGGCCAGACCGGTTCCGCGCCCACGGTGGACACACCCGCCGCCCCCAACCCCGCCCCCAACCCTGCGCATCTGGCTGATGACAACGCCGCCCTGCGCGATTGGGGCGGGGGCGACAGGTAGGGCAGGGCAAAACCGGCAGCATCTGTCTGGCACCGGGGCCAGTTGGCCTCGGTGACTGTCTGGCAATTGTCACATCTCGGCGCTAGCTGTTGGCGAACCGGTGTCATTGCCGCAGGAGCTTGCCATGCCCAGCCCGACCGCCCGCCTTTTGAACGGGGTGCCGATGCCGCTTTTGGTCATCGGCCCCGATCATTTCATCGCCGAGGCCAACCTTGCCGCGCAAGAGCTGTTTCCCAAGGCCGATGGTCTGATCGGGCGCCACCACGGTTTGCTGATCCGCGCGCCCGACCTTTTGGCGGCGGTTGACCGGGCGCTGCACAGGGCCGAGGCTTCTTTGGTGCGCCTTGTCACCCCCAGTGCCAGCCATGACCGGGTGCATGAGGTGACTGTCACGCCCACAGACGGGGGGGCGCTGTTGGCCTTTGCCGATCTGACCGAGGCCGAAGAAATGGACCGCATGCGCCGCGATTTCGTGGCCAATGTCAGCCATGAGCTGCGCACGCCCCTGACGGCGATTTCCGGCTTTGTCGAAACCCTGCGCGGCGCGGCCAAGGACGATTCGGCGGCGCGAGAGCGGTTCTTGGGCATCATGGCGGCCGAGGCCGAGCGGATGAACCGCCTTGTGCGCGATCTTCTGCATCTGAGCCGCGTCGAATCCGAAGAGCGCAACCGCCCCGAAAACCGCGTGGATCTGGCCGCGATTGCCCGCTCGGTGGTGGACAGCCTGCAGCCTTTGGCGCGGGCGGGCGATGTGCGGCTTTGCCTAACAGGGGCGGGGGCGGACATGGCCTTGCGCGCCGATCCTGACCAGATGGTGCAGGTTCTGAGCAATCTGACCGAAAACGCCATCAAATATGGCAGCCCCGCCGGGGCAACCGTGACGGTGGATTTGGCGCGTGAAATCGGCCCGCGCGGCCCGGTGTTGCGCCTGTCGGTCACCGATCAGGGCGCGGGCATCGATGCCCGTCACATTCCCCGCCTGACCGAGCGATTCTACCGCGTCGACAGTCACAGAAGCCGCGAAAAGGGGGGCACCGGCTTGGGTTTGGCCATTGTAAAACACATTGTTCAACGCCATCGCGGCCGGCTGTCGATTGAAAGCGAAATCGGAAAAGGAAGCGTTTTCAGCGTGTTAATTCCGATGTTCTAAGGTTGCCCCCCGCGCGCCAACCGCGGGGGGCAACATGTCATGCAATTGTTACACAACTGTCGCAAAACCCTGAAAGAGCGCCCTTAGACCCCAGGGCAGACGAAGGGCATCCGGCCCCTCGCACCCTTGATGGAGTGACAGATGTCTTTCATGAAACTGACTGCCTCGACCTTGGCTGTTCTTGCGGCGTCGACCGTTATTGCTTCGGCCCGTGAACAGCTGCAAATTGCTGGGTCTTCCACCGTTCTGCCCTATGCCACCATCGTGGCGGAAGCCTTCGGTGAACAGGGCGCGTTCAAGACCCCGGTTGTGGAAGGTGGCGGTTCGGGCGCTGGCCGCAAGAAGCTGTGCGAAGGCGTGGGCGAAGAGACCATCGACATCGCGAATTCGTCCAGCCGGATCAAGCAATCCGACATCGACACCTGCGCCGCCAATGGCGTGGCCGAGATCATGGAAGTGCGCTTTGGCTATGACGGCATCGTGTTCGCCTCCGACATCGGCGGCGCTGATTTTGTGCTGACCCCGCTCGATATCTGGGGTGCCTTGGCGGCTGAAACCCTGAAGGACGGCGCGGCAGCGGCCAATGCGGCCAAGACCTGGGCCGATGTGAACCCGGCCCTGCCGGCCCAAGACATCATGGTTTTCGTGCCCGGCACCAAGCACGGCACGCGTGAAGTCTTCGACGAAAAGGTTCTGACCGAAGGCTGCAAAGAGGCTGGCGCCTATGACGTCTTCCTGGCCGCCTCGACCGGCGCTGACGATGCCGCCAAGAAAAAAGAAGCCGGTGCCAAGTGCATGGCGCTGCGCACCGACGGGGCTTCGGTCGATATCGACGGCGATTATACCGAAACCCTCAGCCGTATTGATGCCAACAAGATGGCCGTCGGCGTCTTCGGTCTGTCGTTTTACGAAAACAACACCGACAAGTTGAAAGTCGCCACCATGAACGGTGTGGTTCCTTCGGTTGAAAGCATCTCGGCTGGGGGTTATCCGGTGTCGCGTCCTTTGTACTTCTACGTCAAGAAGGCCCACATCGGCGTGATCCCGGGGCTGAAAGAATATGTCGAGTTCTTCCTGTCGGACGATATGGCTGGCCCCGATGGCGCGCTGGCTGACTATGGTCTGGTTCCCGATCCGGAACTGCAAGCCACCCGCGATGCGGTGGCCGCTGAAACCCCGATGGGCGCTTTGAACTAAGCCAATACCAGCGGGGGGCGCGGGCAATCTGCGCCCCCCAACCTTTTCTCGCGGAAATCTCATGCCCGTTCCTTATGCCCTTTTCGCCCTTGCCGCACTTGGCCTTCTGGCCATGTATCTGGGCCGCCAACGCGCGATATCTGTTGCCAAAGGTGATATTCGCAGGCTGCATTCCTTGCCGCATTTCCATGGTGCCCTGACGATGATCGTGGCGCTATGCGGCGCGGTTCTGGGGTGGATCGCGT
The DNA here is from genome assembly GCA_021741465.1 of Paracoccaceae bacterium. Taxonomy (GTDB): domain Bacteria; phylum Pseudomonadota; class Alphaproteobacteria; order Rhodobacterales; family Rhodobacteraceae; genus Tabrizicola_A. The sequence continues at coordinate 6,042 of JAIOXV010000077.1, read as the reverse complement.
TTTCCGTTCTGGGCCAACCGGGCGGTTTTTCGGGGCAGGTTGGGTTCATGGCGCTGCCGGCCCTTGGCGGGGCTGGCTATGTGCTGGGCCGCATCCGCCCCGAGCTTTGGGCGCGCAATGCGACCGAAACCTTCATCATGGGGCTTCTGATCGCCTGCTCGATGGTCGCGGTGCTGACCACGGCGGGCATTGTCTTTTCGATGGTGTTTGAAACCTGGCATTTCTTCCAACTGCATTCGGCGCTGAATTTCTTCTTCTCGACCGAATGGAACCCGCAGTTCCGCGGCGGGTCGTCCTTGGGCATTCTGCCCTTGGTCTGGGGCACGCTTTATGTATCGGCCATCGCCTTGGCCGTGGCTGTGCCGATCGGCCTGATGAGCGCGATTTACCTGTCGGAATATGCCGGGCCGAAGATGCGCGCCTGGGTCAAACCGGCGATTGAAATTCTGGCAGGCATCCCGACCATCGTCTATGGCCTGTTCGCCTTGATCACCGTTGGCCCTTTGTTGCGCGATTGGATCGCCCAGCCGATGGGTCTAGGCGACAGTTCATCCAGTGTGATGACGGCGGGTCTGGTCATGGGGATCATGGTCATTCCGTTCGTGTCCTCGCTGTCGGATGACATCATCAACGCCGTCCCGCAATCGCTGCGCGACGGCTCTCTTGGTCTGGGGGCGACCCCGTCTGAAACCACACGCCGCGTTGTCCTTCCGGCGGCATTGCCGGGCATTGTCGGGGCGATTTTGCTGGCAGCCTCGCGCGCGATTGGCGAGACGATGATCGTCGTCATGGGGGCAGGGGCGGCGGCCAAACTGTCGCTGAACCCCTTTGAGGCGATGACCACTGTCACCGTGAAGATCGTCAGTCAATTGACCGGTGATACCGAATTTGCCAGTGCCGAAACGCTGGTGGCCTTTGCCCTTGGCCTGACCCTTTTCACCCTGACCCTTGCCCTGAACGTGGTGGCGCTGGTCATTGTGCGCAAATACCGGGAGCAATACGAATGAGCCTGCGCGGTTCCCTTTTCGTCAAAGACCCCCACACGCGGGCCCGCAATGCTGCTGAGAAGCGCTTTCGTGCTTATGGCATGACGGCGATTGTTCTGGCCATTCTGGCGCTGATCTGGCTGCTGATTTCCATCTTTTCGGCCGGAACCCCGGCCTTTCGCCAAACCTTCCTGACCTATCCCGTCACGCTGGACGCCGCGGTGATCGACACGGACGGCGACCGCGATCCGGCCAAGTTGCAGAAAGTCACGACCATTACCTATGGCAAACTTCTGGCCCGTGCGCTTGAGGCCGAGATCGCCGCCCAAGGCATTGATGCGGGCATGAAATCCAAAGACATCGCCAAGATGATTTCCGAAGAATCGGCCGCCACCTTGCGCAATCTGGTACTGGAAAACACCGATCTGATCGGCCAGACCGTGCCGTTTACCGCCCTCGCCTCGGGGCGGATTGACGGCTATTACAAAGGCCGCGTCACCATGGAAAGTGCCGCGCGCGACAAGAACACCTCGCCCGAGGCGCTCGTGCTGGCTGACAAGCTTAAAGTGGCAGGCGTTTTGGATCAGGCCTTCAACTGGGGTTTTTTCACCGCGCCTGACGCGTCAGACAAGCGGCCCGAGGCGGCAGGGTTGGGCGTTGCAATCCTTGGCAGCCTGATGATGATGGCGGTGGTTTTGGTGCTGTCTTTGCCGCTGGGGGTTGCGGCTTCGATCTATCTTGAGGAATTCGCCCCCAAGAACCGCTGGACCGACCTGATCGAGGTGAATATCTCAAACCTCGCTGCGGTGCCGTCGATTGTTTACGGGATCCTTGGCCTTGCCATCTTCATCAACTTTGCGGGCCTGCCGCAATCGGCCCCGATCGTGGGCGGGCTGGTGTTAACGCTGATGACGCTGCCGCGCATCATCATCCCCACCCGCGCCTCGTTGAAAGCGGTGCCCCCGAGCATTCGCGACGCGGCACTTGGGGTGGGGGCGTCAAAGCTGCAAACGGTGTTTCACCATGTGCTGCCCCTGGCCGCCCCCGGCATTCTGACCGGCATGATCATCGGCCTCGCCCAGGCGCTTGGCGAAACCGCGCCGCTGTTGTTGATTGGCATGGTGGCCTTTGTACGCGATTATCCGCAAGGCTTGTTCGACCCCGCGGCCGCTTTGCCGGTGCAGGTTTACAACTGGACCACGCGCGGCGATCCCGGCTTTGTCGAAAGGGCCTCGGGTGCGATCATCGTGCTTTTGGTGTTCCTGATCCTGATGAATGCCGTGGCGATCTATCTGCGCCGCAAGTTTGAACGCCGCTGGTAACGGGCATCAAGGACATAACCCATGAAAGATATGAGAATGGAGGTCCGCGTGGACGCCCTGACAAACAAGATCGAGGCCCGCAAGGTGCAGGTCTATTATGGCACCAACCACGCCATCAAGGACGTGGATGTGGACATCGCCGACAAGACCGTCACCGCCTTTATCGGCCCGTCGGGCTGCGGCAAATCCACCTTCCTGCGCTGCCTGAACCGCATGAATGACACCATCCCGGCCTGCCGGGTGGAAGGCCAGATCCTGCTGGAAGGCGAAGACATCCGCGATCCGCGGGTTGATCCGGTGCAACTGCGTGCCAAGGTCGGCATGGTGTTTCAAAAGCCCAACCCTTTCCCCAAGTCGATCTATGAAAACGTGGCATACGGGCCGCGCATTCACGGGCTGACCCGCACCAAGGCCGAACTGGACGAGGTGGTGGAAAGCTGCCTGCGCAAAGCCGCGCTGTGGAATGAGGTGAAAGACCGTCTGAACGCACCGGGCACCGGGCTTTCGGGGGGCCAGCAGCAGCGCCTGTGCATTGCGCGCGCCATCGCAACCGGGCCTGAGGTGCTGTTGATGGACGAACCCTGCTCGGCGCTGGACCCGATCGCCACCGCGCAGGTCGAAGAGCTGATCGACGAATTGCGCAGCCAGTTCTCGGTGGTGATCGTCACCCATTCCATGCAGCAGGCCGCCCGTGTCAGCCAGCGCACGGCATTTTTCCATCTAGGGAATCTGGTAGAATTTGGGGAAACCGGCGAGATTTTCACCAACCCGAAAGACCCGCGCACCGAATCCTATATCACCGGCCGTATCGGCTAAGGGGCAAGACACAGATGACCAACGAACATATCGCCCGTGCCTTTGACCGCGATCTTGAAGCGGTGCAGGCCATGATCATGAAGATGGGCGGGCTGGTGGAAACCGCGCTGGCCGATGCCGCCCGCGCGCTGGAAGCCCAGGACGAAACCCTTGCCGATCAGGTGCGGGCCAATGATGCGGCGATCGACGCGCTGGAAGAACAGGTCAATGGCGAATGCGCCCGGCTGATCGCCCTGCGTGCGCCGATGGGCACCGATTTGCGCATTGTTCTGTCGGTGATGAAGATCGCCTCGAACCTTGAACGCTGCGGCGATTACGCCAAGAACCTTGCCAAACGCTCGAAAGTGCTGGCCGGCCTTGCCCCCATTCCCGAAGCCAATGGTTCGTTGAAACGGATGGGCCGGGCGGTCAATCTGTTGCTGAAAGACGCGCTGGATGCCTTTATCGCCCGCGATGCGGGGCTGGCCGCCGAGGTGCGCTTGCGCGACCATGACATCGACCAGATGTACAATGCGCTGTTTCGCGAACTCTTGACCCATATGTTGGAAGACAGCCGCAAGATCACCCCGGCGATGCAGTTGCATTTCATCGCCAAGAACATCGAACGTGTGGGCGACCATGCCACCACCATTGCCGAACAGGTGATCTACATGACCACCGGCAGCCTGCCGGGCGATGCGCGTCCCAAGGTGGATGCGGTGCAGGGCCTGTCCCAAGGTGCGCCGCTTGGGGGGCAGGCCTGATGGCCGCGCCCAAGCCAGTTGTCCTTTTGGTCGAGGACGAACCGGCGCAGCGCGAGATCCTGCGCTATAACCTTGAAGCCGAAGGCTTTCAGGTGGTGGCGGCCTCCAATGGCGAAGAGGCGATGGAACGGGTGGCCGAAGGCCTGCCGGACCTGATCTTGCTGGACTGGATGATGCCCCATGTTTCGGGGCTGGAAGTGTGCCGCCGCATTCGGGCGCGTCCGGAAACCCGGGGCATCCCGATCTTGATGCTGTCGGCGCGCTCGGAAGAGGTGGACAAGGTTCGCGGGTTGGAAACCGGGGCGGATGACTATGTCATCAAACCCTATTCGGTGGCCGAGTTGATGGCACGTTTGCGGGCGCATCTGCGCCGCGTGCGCCCTGCACAGGCCGGCGAAGTGTTGGAATGGCAGGACATCAGGCTTGATCCCGAAACCCACCGGGTGACCCGCGCCGATGCCGCGCTGAAGCTTGGCCCAACCGAGTTTCGCCTTCTATCTTGCCTGATGGAGCGCCCGGGCCGGGTGTTCTCGCGCGAGCAGTTGCTTGACCGGGTTTGGGGGCGCGACATTTACGTCGACAGCCGCACGGTTGATGTGCATGTCGGACGCCTTCGCAAGGCGTTGATGGCCACTGGCGGCGACGATCCGCTGCGCACGGTGCGCGGGGCGGGCTATTCCCTGGGCTGAGCGCGGCAATCCCATCCCGCGCCCAAGCGTTTCAAGCAGCGGTCTGCCGTTGCGCAAATGGCGCTCGACAAGGCGCTTGCGCCAGGGGCCGGAAAGGATGGGCAGGGCGGGGCTGTCCGCATGGCCGCGCTGCGCCAGGTCGGGAAAAATGTGAAAGATTTCACGGCGTTGCGCCGGGGTCAGGGTGTTTTCGGTCTGTGCGCCGAAATAGAGCGATTCCGACGGTGCCCCTTCGGCCCAGATCACCTGATGGCCGTCAAAAAGCAGGTGAAAGTAAACGATCTGCTGGATACTGTCATCAATCTCGATCCCCGGAAGATCGGTCAGCTTGCAAGCAGCAATCAGCATCTCGGCCTGACCGGTCAGGTTGCGCGCGGCGGTTGAAGCCACCATCATCCTATGTTGTCGCGACACCCAAAGATCGCGCAGCGGCAGGCCTGCGCCCATTGCCCCGGCGCGGATACGCACGGGTTTCAGATTGGGCGTTGATGCCATCTGGTCGGCGCGCACCTCGGTCCGCCCGACCCAGCGCAGGGGTTCATAGCCCCCGCCCAAGACCCGCACCAGATCACCCGGACGCAGGTCTTCTACCGCAACCAGCCCGGATTTGGTTTCGATCCGCGTGCCAAGAACAAAGCACAACACATTGATCGTGTTGTTCAAAAGCGCCATAACCTCGGCAGGGGTGATTGAGGCGTAGTTGGCGTTTGAATAGAAATCCAGCGGGATGGTCGAATAGAAAACCGTGCCCGATCCATAAGGGTAGGTGAAGGCGACAATCTGGTTCGCATTGGCCCGCGTCAAAAGCGGCACCGCGCCCGGCGGCAGCGATGACAGCGTGACATAGCCATGCGATGACAGATTGCCTCCGTCGAGGCTGGCGTTTGTCAGCCCGGCCGAAAAGGCCGCCGGCGCGCCCGCGGCGATGTTGATATCTGTCGCCCCCGAGGTGGTGTTGCGCACCACGCTGATCGACGTGCCACCGGGCAGAATGGTGTTGGCCCCTGTCACAGTGCGGTCGAAAATCACCAGATTCATCCCGCCAGAAACCGCATTGGCAATCGCCACCCGATTGGCAAGATATTCCGAGCCAAAGCCCGAATTCGACGGGTTGGTCACATAAAGCGTATCAATCCCGGCAAGTTGGGTGGCATTCGGCACGGTGACGTTCACCGCCGTATGACCGTTCCCGGTCAACTCGTTCACCTGATAGGATCCGCCCTGTCCCAAGGACATGTCGTAATACCCGACCGTCGCCATTTACCACCTCAACACATGCGCTCTTTGATCGGCGCTTTTCGTGTCTGGTCCCGTTCTTGGCAGCTTGTCCGGGCTGGTTTCCAGCTTGCGGACAATTTGTCGAGAATGTTTCCAAACCGTGGCTTTTGTGTGAATCAGGGCTTGGCCACAGGTCAAGCAAAAATGCGCCCCACCTTTGCGGCGGGGGCGATTTTGTCTTCAACCTGTGATTCTATTGCATGGGTTT
>JAIOXV010000076.1 GCA_021741465.1 Paracoccaceae bacterium | reverse complement strand
TCGGCCGCATAGTCCGCCACCCTGTCAGCTTCGGCCAGCTTGGCCCCCTTTGGCAGATTGCCCATCGTATCCAACTCGCCATCCATCAGTTCAATCTGGCTGAGCATCATGGCTTCGGCTGCCGCCCGCATGAACAAGGGATCGTCATGATAGACCTGTTCCAGCAACAGCTGCGCTTGGGGCGAAAGGTCCACCGCCGTGTCGGGGGCCCATTCCATCACCGGCGCAGGGCCGCGCAAAATACGCATCTCTTGCCGGCCAACGGCAAAGGCAGTCTCGGATTTGGCGCCCGGCACAGATTGCAAAAGCCGGTTCAGCCAGCCATCGCGCACCTGATCGATGGGCAGATCGGGGCCGGTTCCTGCCTCAAGCAGGTCTTGGCCGTCAAAATGGCTGCGCTTGCTGCGATAGGGGGTCGAGCTGGCATGAACAAAGCCCAACTCGCCCGCCTGCCACAGCGGATGCAGCCCGGAAAGACCGACATGAAGGCCAAAAAACCCATCAAGCTCAAGGCTTTCAGCCTGGGCCAGGGTTGGGCGATACCCGGCAAGGGCCTTGTCTGCGACCGGGCGCACCACGTCCAGACCATCCATCGCGCCGCGCAGGATGATGACAACAAGCCGCTGGTCACCAAAGGGCTGGCCGCCATCTGCCCCCGCAAGGGTGACGCTGGTCATGAAAGGGTGGGCGGCGGCCGAACAGCCCAAAACCCCCAACCCACGCAACAGGCTTCTGCGATCCATCATCGGCTTATCTCCGGTTGAATTCTGGGCTGGACAACACAATGCCCAAGCCTTCTGCCAGGCTTTCCGCGCGTTCGGTGGCCCAAACGGTGGCCGGCGCGGCGCGGTCACCCAGGACCCTATCGGCAAAATCCCGCGGTAGCGGCGGCGGATCGGCCAGCACGGTGGGCCAGCGCATCGCCCAGCCGATGCGTTCGGCCAGCCCCTGCGGCGTGATCCAGGTTTCGGTGTTTTCCGGCCAGCCATCCGGCCCCGGCGGTGATTTCCAATACTGGCCCATCGCGCGCAGGGGCAGGATCATCACGCGGCGCAAACGCACCTCTTGCCATTGCATGATCGTCTTGCCCTTGACACCAAGGCCGCGCAGCGCTGCAAGCAGAAAATCCCAAGGCTGGCGCGCTTTGGCGGCCGGGCCATCAAAGGCCGCAGGATGGTGCAAGAGGGCGCCATAAACCGCCATCAAATCACCCTCAGAGGTGGCCCAAGCCTGGGCGATCCGGGTCACCAGATCTTCGTCCGGGGTGTCGGAAATGAAATGCACCGCAAGCTTGCGGGCAATGTGGCGGGCGGTGTCCGGCTTTGTCGAAAGGTCGCTCAGAAAGGCGCGGATCGGTGCCTCGCCCTTGCCGTCATAATCCTTGCCAAGCACGGTTTCGGGGCCCGGCTCGGCCATGCGCCCGTCAAAACTGTAGCCGCGCCGCGGATCATAGGTCAGGCCGGTCAAAAGCTCGGCCAGCTGGCGCACATCGGTCTGGGCATAGTCGGCCCCGACCCCCAGAGTGTGCAGTTCCAGCAGTTCCCGCGCGAGGTTTTCGTTCAACCCGCCGCCCTGACGCAGCCCGCGTTTGGAATTGGGGCCGGTGGACCGGGTCTGGTCAAGATAGCGCAACATCCCGGGGTGATGCACCACCGCCGAAAGCATATCGGCAAAGCGGCCCGCAACATGCGGGCGAATGGCGTCTTCCACAAAGGCATAAGGGGTTATCGCGTCTTCGCGCCCCCCGGCCCCCACGGTGAAATGGTCGGCCCAAAAGGCCACAAGCCTTTCGCGAAAGCTGTCTTTTGCATCCACGGCCCGGGCGATGGTGGCCCGCATCGCCATCAAACCGGCTGCTTCAAGCTCTTGGTCAACCGCATCCAGTCTGGATTGCAAGACCGGGTCACTTTTGGCAGCCCGTTTGTTGCGGGCAATGTCGGACACCCGTTCATGCACCCAGTCATATGACGGGATCGTAAAGCGCGCGGCCATGTCATCGGGGCCAGCCAGGGCGGCCAAAAGCGTCTCAGGCGTCTGCGGCGCATCAGGTACCAGCGGCAGACCATAACCGAAGCGAAAGGCAACAAGGCTGGCGGATGGGGACATGCGGACCTCTGGCAAAACAATAGAACTGACCCTGAAACGAATATGGGCGCGCTTTCCGTCGATGGAAAGCACGCCCATAGTCAAATTGGCGAAAAGCCGCGCTTATTCTTTTGGCACGACCCGCAGGTTCAATTCGCGCAGCTGTTTCAGCATGGGTTCCGACGGCGCCCCCATCAACAGATCTTCGGCGCGCTGGTTCATCGGGAACATTATGACCTCGCGGATATTCGCCTCATCCGCCAGCAGCATGACGATCCGGTCGATCCCCGCCGCACAGCCGCCGTGGGGCGGGGCGCCGTATTTGAACGCCTTGACCATGCCGCCGAAACGCTTGTCCACTTCGGAATTCGGGTAACCGGCGAGTTCAAACGCCTTGTACATGATTTCCGGCTTGTGGTTGCGAATGCCGCCCGAAATCAGCTCATAGCCGTTGCAGGCAAGGTCATACTGATAGGCATAAACCTTCAAGGGATCACCATTCAGCGCCTCCATCCCGCCTTGCGGCATCGAGAAGGGGTTGTGGCTGAAGTCGATGGTGCCTTCATCGGTTTTCTCATACATCGGAAAATCGACGATCCAGGCAAATTTGAAGCAATTCTGCTCGGTCAGGCCAAGTTCGCGGCCAATCTCGTTGCGCGCACGACCAGCTACGGGTTCAAAGACCTCGGCCTTGCCGCCAAGGAAGAACACGGCATCCCCCTCGGCCAGACCCAGCTCGACGCGGATCGCTTCGGTTTTCTCTTCGCCCAGCGCCTTGGCCACGGGGCCGGCAGCTTCGGTCGAGCCATCTTCGGCCTTGCGCCAGAAGATATAGCCCATGCCCGGCAGGCCCTCTTTCTGGGCGAAGGCGTTCATGCGGTCGGCAAACTTGCGGCTGCCGCCCGTGGGGGCGGGAATGGCGCGGACCTCATTGCCTTCGGTTTCCAGAAGCTTGGCGAAAATCGCAAAGCCCGAACCGCGGAAATGGTCGGACACATCGGCCATCTTGATCGGGTTGCGCAGGTCGGGCTTGTCCGATCCGTACCACTTCAAGCTGTCGCGGTAGGCGATCTTGGTCCAGTCGGAATATACCTTCTTGCCCGGCGCGAATTCTTCGAAAATGCCCTGAACAACCGGCTGCACGGCGGCAAAAACATCATCTTGGGTGACGAAGGACATTTCAATATCAAGCTGATAGAAGTCTGTCGGCGAACGGTCGGCGCGCGGGTCTTCATCACGGAAACAGGGCGCGATCTGGAAATAGCGATCAAAGCCCGACACCATGATCAGCTGTTTGAACTGCTGGGGGGCCTGCGGCAGGGCATAGAACTTGCCCGGATGCAGGCGCGACGGCACCAGAAAATCGCGCGCGCCTTCGGGGGAGGATGCGGTGATGATCGGGGTTTGAAACTCGTTGAAACCCTGACCCCACATCCGGTTGCGGATCGACCGAACAACGTTTGACCGCAGCATCATGTTCTTGTGCAGTTTTTCGCGGCGCAGGTCGAGGAAACGGTAGGTCAGGCGGGTTTCTTCAGGATAATCGACATCGCCAAAGACCGGCATCGGCAAATCGCCGTCAACCGCGCCAAGAACGGTCAGACCCGCGGCATAAACCTCGATCTCGCCGGTGGAAAGTTTGGGGTTCACCAGGGCTGCATCGCGGGCCTTTACGCGGCCATCAATGCAGATCACCCATTCGGCGCGGATCTTTTCGATGTCGGCAAAGGCCGGGCTGTCGCTGTCGGCCAAGACCTGCGTGATGCCATAATGGTCGCGCAGATCGATAAAGAGCACGCCCCCGTGGTCGCGCACCCGGTGGACCCAGCCCGACAAGCGGACCTCTTGTCCGACATGGGCGGTGTTAAGGGCGGCGCAGGTATGGCTGCGGTAGGCGTGCATCATCTTCCCCTTCGCGAGGCTTGAATTCGTATCGCGCCGATACACCTTGCGGCGGCTGCGAAGTCAAGAGGAAGCGGCGGTAATCGCGGCAGTGCGGGCCGATGTTTCCGCCATTATCCCTGCCCGCCCGCGCCGACACAGCCGGGCAAGGGCGGCACTCCCCCGCAATCCAAACCGCGCAAAGGGCCTTCGGGCGGATTTTTTGTCCTGCCCCCTTTCATTCCCGAAAAGGCTGGCTATAGTCCGGCCCCATGGCACAGACCGGCACCCTTCATGGTATGGCATCGCCCGCAGACGCGGCGCCGCTTCCGCGTGGTCTTCTCCTTCTTAGCAGCCTCTGAGCGTGCCCAAGGGCGCGACCGCTCGGAGGTGACCAGCGCCCAGCCCACGCAAAGCTAAGACAACAGGATTTCCGACATGACCAAAACCGACCAGCCCCGCGTCATCATTTTTGACACCACCCTGCGCGATGGCGAACAATCGCCCGGCGCCACCATGTCCCACGAAGAAAAGCTGGAGATCGCCAGCCTGCTTGATGAAATGGGCGTCGATGTGATCGAGGCCGGGTTTCCCATCGCCTCCGAAGGCGATTTCGCTGCGGTGGCGGAAATTGCCAGACGGTCAAAGAACTCGACGATCTGCGGCCTGAGCCGGGCCAATTTCAAAGACATCGACCGTTGCTGGGAAGCGGTGAAACATGCGGCTTCCCCGCGCATTCACACCTTTATCGGCACATCGCCCCTGCACCGCGCCATTCCGAACCTGACGATGGACGAAATGGCCGAGCGTGTCCACGAAACCGTGACCCACGCCCGCAACCTGTGCGACAACGTGCAGTGGTCCGCGATGGACGCCACCCGGACCGAGCATGACTATCTGTGCCGTGTGGTGGAAATCGCCATCAAGGCCGGCGCCAGCACCATCAACATTCCCGATACCGTGGGCTATACTGCGCCGCGCGAAAGCGCTGATCTGATCGCCATGCTGCTGGCCCGCGTGCCGGGGGCGGACAAGGTCATCTTTGCCACCCATTGCCACAATGACCTTGGCATGGCGACGGCCAATGCCTTGGCGGCGGTTGATGCGGGCGCGCGCCAGATCGAATGCACGATCAACGGCCTGGGCGAACGCGCAGGCAACACGGCCTTGGAAGAGGTGGTCATGGCGATGAAAGTCCGCAATGACATCATGCCTTACCGCACCGGCATCGACACCACGAAAATCATGAACCTGTCGCGCCGGGTATCGTCGGTGTCGGGGTTTCAGGTGCAGTTCAACAAGGCGATCGTCGGAAAGAACGCCTTCCTGCACGAAAGCGGCATCCATCAGGATGGCGTGCTGAAGAATGTCGAAACCTTCGAAATCATGCGCCCTGCCGATATTGGCCTGACCTCGAACAACATCGCGATGGGCAAACACTCGGGCCGCGCGGCGCTGCGGTCCAAGCTGAAAGAACTGGGCTACGATCTGGCAGACAACCAGTTGAACGATGTCTTCGTACGCTTCAAAGCCTTGGCCGACCGCAAGAAGGAAGTCTACGACGACGATCTGATCGCCTTGGTCGCGGACGAGCAGACCAACGATGCCCACGAATTCCTGCAATTGAAAAAGCTGCGGGTGGTCTGTGGCACGGAAGGCCCGCAAGAGGCCGATATGGTTCTGTCGATTGACGGGGTTGATCATCACATCGACGCCACCGGCGACGGCCCGGTCGATGCCGCCTTCATGTGCGTCAAGATGCTTTTCCCACATCAGGCCCAGCTTGAGGTCTATCAGGTGCATGCCGTGACCGAAGGCACTGACGCCCAAGCCACGGTTTCGGTGCGTCTGCAGGAAGACGGCCGCATCGTCACCGGCTCTTCGGCCGACACCGATACCATCGTGGCCAGCACCAAAGCCTATATCAATGCGCTGAACAAACTGATCGTACGGCGGACCAAATCCGCGCCGGGCGATGATGTGAAGTCGGTAAATTACAGAGATGCAGGCTGAACTTGTTTCGATAAGGGGTCTCGGCGTTGTAAAAAGACAAGGCAAAGCGGCACAGGCGAAAGCCCGCCGTCAAGGGTCTTGACCCTTTCGCTCGCCGGCCCCAAAGCCTATATCAAGACGCCCGCGCCCTGCAGATTGAGTCGCGGGCGCATTCACATATGCGGATCAAGGACAACACCGGCATGTCTCTTTTCAACGGCCTCTTCTCGTCCGATATGGCCATCGACCTCGGCACAGCCAACACGCTGGTCTACATGCGTGGCAAAGGCATCGTGCTGAACGAACCTTCCGTGGTGGCCTATCACGTCAAGGATGGCAAAAAGCAGGTCTTGGCAGTGGGCGAAGACGCCAAGCTGATGCTGGGCCGCACCCCCGGAACGATCGAGGCGATCCGCCCGATGCGCGACGGTGTCATTGCGGATTTCGACAGTGCCGAGCAGATGATCAAGCACTTCATCCGCAAGGTCCACAAGCGCACCACCTTCGCCAAACCGAAGATCATCGTCTGCGTGCCGCATGGCGCCACCCCGGTGGAAAAGCGCGCCATCCGCCAATCGGTTTTGTCGGCGGGCGCCCGTCGCGCCGGCCTGATTGCCGAACCGATTGCGGCCGCCATCGGGGCCGGCATGCCCATCACCGATCCCACCGGCAACATGGTTGTCGATATTGGCGGCGGCACCACCGAAGTGGCCGTGCTGTCGCTGGGCGACATTGTTTATGCCCGCTCGGTTCGGGTTGGTGGTGACCGGATGGATGAGGCGATCATTTCCTATCTGCGCCGTCACCAGAACCTGCTGATCGGGGAATCCACGGCCGAACGGATCAAGACCTCGATCGGCACCGCCCGGATGCCTGATGACGGGCGCGGCCTGTCGATGACCATCCGCGGCCGCGATCTTTTGAATGGCGTGCCGAAAGAAACCGAAATCAATCAGGCGCAGGTTGCCGAGGCGCTTTCCGAACCCGTGCAGCAAATCTGTGACGCGGTGATGCAGGCTCTGGAAACCACCCCGCCTGACCTTGCGGCCGATATCGTGGACCGTGGCGTCATGCTGACAGGTGGCGGGGCGCTGTTGGGCGATCTGGATCTTTCCTTGCGCGAACAAACCGGGCTTTCGATCTCGGTTGCCAATGAGCCGCTGAACTGTGTGGCCTTGGGCACTGGCAAGGCGCTGGAATACGAAAAACAGCTGGCCCATGTGATCGACTACGACAGCTAAGCCTGGGCCGGCTGACAGATCGGGCCAAAAGACCTGCGCAATTCGGCTAAAATTGTGTGTGCTTTTGGCCCAAACACTCCACCGGGGTCCGGGGAAGTAAGCCCCCCGGCGGCACCCACGCCTTGCCCCCGCAGCAGAACCGGCACCCATGGCCCGCAATACGACCGATCCTGAAGAGTTTCACCGCCCGCTTCGCCGGGTTCTGGTGGGCCTTCTGGTGCTGCTGCTGCTTGGGTTTTTCGCGCTTTGGCGCATCGACAGCCCCCGGGTCGAGCGGTTTCGCGCCGCCCTGATCGACCGCTTTGTGCCATCCATGCAATGGGCCATGGCCCCGGTCAGCTGGGCTGCTGATGTGATGGACAACTTTCAGTCCTATCAACGCCTATTGTCGCAAAACCAGCAGCTGCGCGAAGAGCTGAAACAAATGCGCCAGTGGAAAGAGGCCGCACTTCAGCTGCAGCAGACCAATGCCCGGTTGCACGATCTTAATCAGGTGCGACTTGATCCCAGGCTGACCCATGTCACCGGGGTTGTTCTGGCCGACAGCGGCAGCCCGTTTCGCCAATCGGTCCTTTTGAACGTCGGCGCGCGCGATGGCATCATCGACGGCTGGGCCACGATGGATGGGCTTGGGCTTGTTGGCCGGATTTCGGGTGTTGGCGCCAAGACCTCTCGGGTGATCCTGCTGACAGATTCGAACAGCCGCGTGCCGGTCGTGGTGCAGCCTTCGGGGCAAAAATCCATTCTGTCAGGCGACAATGGCGATCTGCCGCCCTTGGATTTTCTGGAAGACCCTTCCGAAGTACGGCCCGGCGATCAGGTTTTTTCTTGGGGCGATGGGGGGGTTTTTCCGGCCGGTCTTTTGGTGGGCAGCGTGGTGCTTGGCACCGACAAGCGGTTGCGCGTGGCCTTGGCGGCCGATTACCAGCGGCTTGAATTCTTGCGCGTTCTGCGCAGCCACGCGCTCGAAACCATCACCGATCAGGGCGCGCTGCTGGCGCCAGATCCGACGCGGGTCTTTGGCCCGCCTGCCCCCCCGTCCTTGACGCCGGGCGCCACAGCCGGGGGCGGCAATGATTGATGGCGCCTCTCGCGAAGTCTGGTTGCACCGGGTGGTCTTCGTCGCGCTTGCCATCGTGTTCTTGTTCTTTCGGCTGATGCCCGGCAGCTATTCCGTGCCCATGGTCTGCCCACCCGATGACATGTGGTGCCCGGCCCTGACATGGATCGCGCGCATGCCGGGGCCGGATCTGCTTTTGTGCATCGTTTTTGCCTGGACGATGCGGCGGCCAGACTATCTGCCAACGCTTCTGATCGCGGGCGTGGTGCTGTTTGAAGACCTGTTGCTGTTGCGGCCACCGGGGCTGTGGACCGCGCTTGTGGTGCTGGCGTCCGAATTCATCCGCAGCAGGGTTGCACTGACGCGTGAGCTGAATTTCGGGGTTGAATGGCTGCTGGTGTCGGCCATGATGGTGGCGATGCTGGTCTTGTACCGGATGGTTTTCGGCCTTGTCCTGCTGCCGCAACCGCCCTTTGGCTTTGCGATGGTGCAGGTGGTCTGGTCAATCCTGTGTTACCCGCTGGTCGTTTTCCTTTCCCGCGTGGTGCTTGATCTTTACAAACCTGCCATGGGTGAAGTGGACGCTTACGGGAGACGGTTGTGAAACGGGTGAACCGCGACACCGAGGCCAGCGCAAGACGCGTTTCGCGGCGGTCCTTGTTGCTGGGCGGCGGGATGACGGCCATGTTTGCGGCACTTGGTGCGCGCATGCGGTATCTTGGGGTCGAGCAGGCCGATGAATTTCGTCTGCTGGCCGAAGAAAACCGCATCAACATCCGCCTGCTGCCCCCGACAAGGGGCCTGATCTTTGACCGCAACGGCAAGGGTCTGGGGTTGAACGAACAAAACTACCGCGTGGTGATGACACGCGAGGATGCCGGAGATGTCGAAGCCGTTCTGAACCGCCTGTCTCATGTCATCCCGCTCACACGTGAGGATCTTGCCGACGCGCTGGAGGCGCTGAAGAAGAACAGCCCCTTTGTGCCGATCACCGTCAAGGACCGGCTGGATTGGGAACAGTTTTCGCGGGTGGCGCTGAACGCGCCCGCCCTGCCCGGCGTGACCCCCGAAACCGGCATGTCGCGGACCTATCCGCGCGATACCGATTTTGCCCATGTTCTTGGCTATGTCGGACCGGTTTCGGAAAAAGACCTTGAAGGGATCGAAAACCCGGACCCCGTGCTGCGCATTCCAAAGTTCCAGATCGGCAAGATCGGCGTCGAAAAATGGATGGAAGACACGCTGCGCGGTCAGGCCGGCACCAAGCGGATCGAAGTGAACCATATCGGCCGCGTCATGCGCGAGTTGAACCGGATTGAAGGCACGGCCGGCAGCGATGTGCATCTTACCATTGATGCCGGGGTGCAGAATTTCGTTCAGGCCCGCTTGGGCGAAGAAAGTGCCGCCTGCGTCATCATGGATGTGCAAAACGGCGATATCATCGCGGCGGTCTCGGCCCCGTCCTTTGACCCCAACCTTTTCGTGCGCGGCATTTCCAGCACCGATTTCCGCTTTTTGATGGACCATGACCACCGCCCCATGGCCAACAAGGCGGTGCAAGGCGCCTATCCGCCAGGTTCGACCTTCAAGATGGTCACCGCCCTTGCGGCCTTGGAAGCGGGCGTCATCACCGCCGAAACCACCTTCAAATGCCCGGGCCACCTTGATGCAGGCGGGCGCAAGTTTCACTGCTGGCGGCGCGGTGGCCATGGCACGGTGAACCTTGAACGCAGCCTGATGGAAAGCTGCGACGTGTTTTACTATGAAACCGCGCTCAAGGTTGGCATCGACAAGATTGCCGAGATGGGCCGCAGTTTGGGCCTTGGCATTCGGCACGATCTGCCGATGTCAGCCATTACCGAAGGCAATATGCCCGACAAGGCCTGGAAACAGGAGCGCCACAAGGAAGAATGGGTGATCGGGGATACGATCAACGCCTCGATCGGGCAGGGCTTTGTGCTGACCTCGCCGTTGCAACTGGCGGTGATGACCGCCCGCATCGCCTCTGGCCGAGAGCTTAAACCGCGCTTGGTGCGCGCAATCGACGGGCGCGAAGTTCCGCTGGAACCGGCCCCCAGCCTTGGCTTTGCCACATCAAACCTGACGGCCGTGCAAGGCGGGATGGTGGCGGTGATGAACGGCAAGGCAGGCACCGCCCGATCTGCGCGCGTAGTGGCCGAGGGCGTGCAGATGGCGGGCAAGACCGGCACGGCACAGGTGCGCAACATTTCTGCCGCTGAACGGGAACGCGGGGTGATTTCCAACGACAACCTGCCGTGGAACCGGCGCGATCACGCGTTGTTCGTGGGCTATGCCCCGGCAGACAACCCGCGCTACGCGGTGTCGGTTGTCGTTGAACATGGCGGCGGCGGGTCAACTGCGGCCGCCCCCATTGCACGTGACGCGCTTTTGCGGGCGCTTTATGGGGCAGTGCCGCCGCTGGATGCCTATCCGGCCGATCAGCGTGGGCGGATCGATAGCCTTCTAAGCGGCTTGCGCCTGCGCGGTGATGACGGAACCTACCCCGGCGTTTCCGACACATGAACAGGGGCGGTGGCAGATGAGTTTTCTGGAATACCGGGTCAAGACCGCGCCGACGGGCCTGTCCAAGGTCTTTGCCGTGAACTGGGCGCTGGTGCTTGTGGTCACCGCAGTGGCCGCGATTGGCTGGCTGATGCTGTATTCGATTTCTGGCGGGCGGATCGAGGTCTGGGCCGAACCGCAGATGAAGCGCTATGCCGTTGGCCTTGTGCTGATGTTCATCATCGCCTTTACCCCTATCTGGTTCTGGCGGTCGATGTCCGGCATGGCCTATGGCGTATCGCTGGTGCTGTTGCTGGTCGTCGAGTTTTTTGGCACCGTGGGGATGGGTGCCCAGCGCTGGATCGATCTTGGCTTCATCCGGTTGCAACCTTCGGAATTGATGAAGGTGACGCTGGTGATGATGCTGGCCAATTACTATGATAATTTGGATGACAAGAAAGTCTCTCATCCGTTGTGGGTGCTGGTGCCAGTGGCCTTGATCGTGGCGCCGACCATTCTGGTGTTGATGCAACCGAACCTTGGCACGTCGATCATGCTTTTGATGGTGGGGGCGGGGGTAATGTTCGCCGCCGGGGTCAGTTTTTGGTATTTCGGCGGGGTGCTGGCGCTGGTGGTGGGGGCGGTGGTTGCGGTCTTCACAAGCCGTGGCACGCCTTGGCAATTGCTGCACGATTACCAATACACCCGAATTGACACCTTTTTGAACCCTGCCGCCGATCCGTTGGGGGCGGGATATAACATCATCCAAGCCAAGATCGCGCTGGGATCGGGCGGCTGGGCCGGCAAGGGGTTCATGCAAGGCACGCAAAGCCGCCTGAACTTTCTGCCCGAAAAGCACACCGATTTCATCTTTACCACGCTGGGCGAAGAGTTCGGCTTTGTGGGGGCGTCTTCGCTTTTGCTGCTTTACGGGCTGATCTTGGTCTTTCTGATCGTCGCCGCCGTGCAGAACCGCGACCGGTTCAGCCAGCTTTTGATCATCGGCATTACCGTGAACTTCTTTCTGTATCTGGCCATCAACTTGTCCATGGTGATGGGCATGGCCCCGGTTGTCGGGGTTCCTTTGCCGCTTCTGAGCTATGGCGGATCGGCGACGCTGGTCATCATGCTGGCCTTTGGGCTGGTGCAAAGCGCCATCGTTCATCGCTTGCGCTAAGAATTGGGGCTTTCGCCCCCCGTCACGCTGCCCTAGCCTTCGCCAAAACGAAGGAGAGACTGATGGCCGTGACCATCCTCATGGCGGCAGGCCCCGGCAATTGGGACCGCTACAAAGCCCCGCTTGAAGCGGCCCTGGCAAAGGCGGGCATTACCGCCACCCTGCTGCAAGACGCGCCGCCCGAAACGGTGGATTACATCATCTATGCCCCCTCGGCCGCGCTGCAGGATTTCACCGCCTATACCGCCACCAAGGCGGTTCTCAGCCTTTGGGCCGGGGTGGAACGCATTGTTGGCAACCCGACCTTGACCCAACCTTTGTGCCGGATGGTCGACCCGGCCTTGACCGAGGGCATGGTGGAATGGGTCACCGGGCATGCCTTGCGCCATCACCTTGGTCTTGATGCCTATATCGTCAATCCTGAACGGGTCTGGAACCCCGATTGCCCACCCTTGGCGCGCGACCGCAAAATCGCAATGCTGGGGATGGGGGCCTTGGGCGAAGCCTGCGCACGGGCGCTGAAGGCGTTGAATTTCCGGGTTGAGGGCTGGTCGCGTGGCCCGAAATCCTTGCCGGGGCTTGTCACCCATCACGGGCGGGCAGGCTTGCAATCGGCGCTGGCGGGGGCTGACATCGTTGTCACCTTGTTGCCGCGCACGCCCGAGACGGAAAACACCCTTGATGGCGAAACCCTTGGCTGGACCAAACCCGGTGCGGTCATCCTGAACCCGGGGCGCGGCGCGCTGCTCGACGATGACGCAGTTTTGGCCGCGCTCGACAGCGGGCAGATCGGCCATGCCACGCTGGATGTGTTCCGGACAGAGCCCCTGCCGCAGGACCATCCGTTCTGGGCCCATCCCCGCGTCACCGTCACCCCCCATATCGCCGCCGACACAAGGCCCGACACCTCGGCCGAGGTGATTGTCGAGAACATTCGCCGCGGCGAGGCGGGCGTGCCTTTCATCAATCTGGTTGATCGCATCCGGGGCTACTGACATGACCGACCTTGCCACCCTAACCGCCAGCGAAATCGCCCGCCTTGTGGCACAGCGCGAGGTATCGGCGCGCGAGGTTACCGCAGCCACGCTTGCCCGCATCACCTCCCGTAACCCCCCGCTGAACGCCATCGTGCAGCACATGGCCGCCCAAGCCTTGGCCAGTGCTGATGCCATT
>JAIOXV010000075.1 GCA_021741465.1 Paracoccaceae bacterium | reverse complement strand
CGCCTTTTCATCCGCGCAGCCCCTATGCCGTGGCCAAGCTGTACGCCTATTGGGTCACCGTAAACTACCGCGAGGCCTATGGGATCTATGCCTGCAACGGGATCTTGTTTAACCACGAAAGCCCGCGCCGGGGCGAAACCTTTGTCACCCGAAAGATCACCCGCGGCTTGGCCAATATTGCCCAAGGGCTGGACCGCTGCCTGTACATGGGCAACATCGACAGCCTGCGCGATTGGGGTCATGCCAAGGATTATGTCCGCATGCAGTGGATGATGCTGCAGCAAGATGCGCCGGAAGATTTCGTCATCGCGACCGGGCGGCAGCATTCGGTGCGAGAGTTCATCACATGGGCCGCCGCCGATCTGGGCATCACGTTGTCCTTTTCAGGAACCGGCGTGGATGAGATCGCCACCGTTACCGATGTGAAGGGCGACATGGCCCCCGAAGTGAAACCAGGCGATGTCGTCATGCGGATCGATCCGCGCTATTTCCGCCCCGCCGAGGTGGAAACCCTTTTGGGCGATCCGACCAAGGCGCGCGAAAAGTTGGGCTGGCAACCTTTCATCACCGCGCGCGAGATGTGCGCCGAGATGGTGAAAGAAGATCTGGCCAGCGCCCGTCGCGCGCGGTTGTTGCGCGAACACGGGTTTGCTGAACCATCCTCGAACGAGAACTGACACCATGGCACGGACACTTTTGCTGACGGGCGGCTCGGGAATGGTGGGTCGCAACATCCAAGACCATCCGATGGCGGCAGGCTGGCGGATCGTTGCGCCAGGCCGGACCGAGCTGGACCTGTTCGACCGACGCGCCGTTGCTGATTTCATCGCCCGCCAGGGGGCGGATGTGGTGGTCCATGCCGCAGGCGAGGTGGGTGGCATCCGCGCCAACATGGCCGCGCCTGTTGAGTTTCTGGACCACAACATCACCCTTGGACAGAATGTCATCATGGGCGCAAGGGCGGCCGGGGTGCGACATCTTTTGAACCTTGGGTCTACCTGCATGTACCCGCGCGCCGCGCCAAACCCTTTGACGGAAGACATGATCCTGACAGGCGCATTGGAACCAACCAACGAAGGCTATGCCATTGCCAAGATCTTTGCCCTGCGGCTTTGCGAATATATTCGGCGCGAAGACCCGTCATTCCATTACAAAACACTGATCCCCTGCAACCTTTACGGCCCTTATGACAAGTTCGATCTGCACGCCGCCCATCTGGTGCCCGCAATCATCCACAAGGTGCATGAAGCCCGCCAATCCGGCGCGCCGACCGTGGAAATTTGGGGCGACGGCACCGCAAGGCGCGAATTTCTATACGCCGCCGATCTGGCCGAGGCCGTCTTGCGTGCAGCCGATGGGGTGGAATCCCTGCCTGACCTGATGAACATCGGGATCGGCACCGACCATTCGATCAACGACTATTATCATGCTGTCGCCCGTGTCATCGGTTGGCAGGGCAGTTTCACCCATGATCTGACCAAACCCGTGGGCATGGCGCGCAAACTGTCCGACACCACGCGCCAAACGGCCTGGGGTTGGGCCCCCACGACCACGCTGGAAACGGGCATCGCCGCGACCTACCGCTTCTTTCAGGAGACTTTGCAACCATGACCCCGCGTTTTCCCTTGGCCACCTCGACCTGGGATCAGGAAGAATATGACGCGTTGCAGCGGGTCATCGGCTCGGGCATGTTTTCGATGTCGACCGAGGTGCGCGCCTTTGAAGAGCAGTTTGCCGCTTTTTTCGGATCACGTCATGCGGTGATGGTCAATTCCGGATCCTCGGCAAATCTGCTGATGACGGCGGCTTTGTTCTTCACCCAAAACGACGGGCTGCGCCTGCGGCAGGGTGATGAAATCATCGTTCCCGCTGTCAGCTGGTCAACCACCTATTACCCTTTGGCACAATATGGGCTGATACAGAAATTCGTCGATATCGACCGCGAGACGCTGAACTATGACCTCGACGCGCTTGAAGCTGCCATCGATGACAAGACCCGCGCCATCATGGTGGTTAATCTTCTTGGAAACCCTAATGATTTCAACCGCATAAAGGCAATGATCGCCGGGCGGAACATTGTGCTTTTGGAAGACAATTGCGAAAGCATGGGGGCGACCTTTGGCGGCCAGCAGGCGGGTACATTTGGCAAAATGGGCAGCTACTCCAGCTTCTTTTCCCATCATATTTCGACCATGGAAGGTGGCGTGGTCGTGACCGATGACGAAGAGCTTTACCATGTCATGCTGTCGCTGCGCGCCCATGGTTGGACCCGCAATCTTCCCAAGCACAACCATGTCACCGGCACCAAAAGTGATGATCCCTTTGAGGAAAGCTTCAACTTCGTGCTGCCGGGCTACAACCTGCGTCCGTTGGAAATGTCGGGGGCATTGGGGCAGTCGCAATTGCGCAAACTGCCGGCCATCATTGCCGGACGCCGCGCCAACGCGCGGCTTTTCGTGGACCGGCTGTCAAACCACCCGCTGTTCACCTTACAGCGCGAAATTGGCGACAGCAGTTGGTTCGGCTTTTCCGTGCTGTTGCGCCCTGATGCGGGTATTGACCGTGCGGGTCTTGTTGCCCGGCTGGACGAGGCTGGGTTCGAATGCCGCCCCATCGTGGCAGGAAATTTCACCAAGAACCCGGTGATGCAGCACATCGCACACCGCATCCACGGCGATCTGGTGAACGCCCGCTACATTGACGAAAACGGGCTGTTCATCGGCAATCACCACTATCCCATTCCAGAAGCCGCCGAAGTCCTGGCGGGCATGCGCGCCTAAGGCCTAGGTCCGGCGCGACCATTGCTCCCAGACAAAATCATACGACCAATCGCAAACATGCGTCTTGGCCAGCCGGAGGCGGATTTCATCGCGGCGGGCGATATCGTCTGGGGTGAACAGGTGAAATTGCACCTGCAAGACCGAAATGCGCGCCATTACGCCGGCCTCATCAAGCGCCGGCAAAAGGTCATATTCGCCGCCTTCGATGTTGATCTTCACCAGATCAATCTGCGGAAAGTCGATCCCCGTCAGAACCGAAGCCACCGGCACCACGCGGCCCAGAACCGTTGCCTTTGATGCGCGAAAGCTGGACGAAGCATCGCCGTCATCCGACAAGGAAAGTGTGCCTTCGTCGCTGCCAAGTGCCACGTCATGCACCTTGATCGCCGGCACGGTCTGAAAGCGCTGTTTAAGGCTGGCGGCAAAGCGGGGATGGGGTTCAAAGACATGCACCAGCGCGCTATAGCGTTCATAAATGTCGGCAGCCCAATTGCCTTCGAACCCCCCCACATCCAGCACAACCGAAGCCGAATTCAGATGGGCAAAGACCATCCGTTTCGGCTCCATCCGGTCGGCTTTCCAGCGGCGGAAAGCCTCATAGAACACCTTGCGCCAAGGGTCACGCCGCACGCGCAACCAATGCTTCAGCGAAATACGCATTGTTAACCTTTCGGCGGTGCGGCCAAAGCCACGGGCCCGCGCTTTACAAACTATGCACATTCCTTAGCCCCGCCCACCCTGCGGGGCAAGGCCAGAGCCTTATCCTGCACGGCGGGCCTTGCCACCGCCGCGACTGTGGCCGACACTCAGCCCAGCGCGGGCGAGATCAGCAAAGGCAAACACCATGTCAACTGTACCCCCCATGATCGGCGTTATCGGCGGATCGGGTGTTTATCAGATCGAAGGGCTTGAAGGGGCATCTTGGGTCAAGGTGAAAACCCCTTGGGGCAAGCCTTCCGACCAGGTTCTGGTGGGGCGGCTGGGTGGGCTGACCATGGCCTTTCTGCCGCGCCATGGCCGGGGCCATGTCGAGACGCCTTCCTCGATCAATTACCGCGCCAATATCGATGCGCTCAAGCGGCTGGGCTGCACCGATGTGGTGGCGGTTTCCGCGGTTGGATCGTTGCGCGAAGACTTCGCGCCGGGTGATTTTGTAATCGTAGATCAATATATTGACCGCACCTTTGCCCGTGAGACGTCTTTCTTCGGCCCGGGCTGCGTGGCCCATGTGTCCATGGCACATCCCACATGCCCACAGCTTTCGGCGGCCTGTGCCGCGGCGGCGCGTGCAGCAGGGGCAAAAGTGCATGAAGGGGCGACCTATCTGGCCATGGAGGGCCCACAGTTTTCCACCCGCGCCGAAAGCCTGATGTACCGCCAATGGGGGGCCGATGTCATTGGGATGACCGGCATGCCCGAAGCGAAACTCGCCCGCGAGGCCGAGCTTTGCTATGCCAGCGTGGCCATGGTGACCGATTATGATTGCTGGCACGACGGCCATACGGCGGTGGATGTGGCGCAGGTCATTGCGACCTTGGTTGCCAATTCCGGCCGGGCCAAGAGCCTTGTCACCGCCCTGCCCGGCCTTGTACCGGCCAAGCGCGCACCCTGCCCACACGGCTGCGATCATGCCCTGACCCATGCCGTGATGACCGCACCTGACAAGCGCGACCCAGACCTGCTGGCAAAGCTGGATGTTGTCGCAGCGCGCGTCTTGACCTGAGCGCTGCTGCGAGCTTGTCGGGGCGTTCTGGCCCATGGTATCGAAGACCTAGCTTTGGCGAGGACAAGGACGGATGGTGAAGGCGGTCACTCTTGCAACTGCCTTTGCCATGGTGGCGCTGCCGCTTTGGGCCAGCGACGGCGTTTTGTCGGAAGGCAAGCTTTCGGATCGCGACTTTTTCCGGCTGGCGACCTGCGGGGCACCCCCGGGGGGAGCATGTGACGGGCCAGTGGTGCGCTGGCCCAAGGCGCACATCACACTTGGCATTGCCACGCCGAACCGCCGCTATCCCCCTGCCCTTGCTGCCAAGGTTTCTGCCGCAATAGATCGCGCTATTGGTGAAATCAATGCATCAGGGGCTGGCCTTCGCATCTTGCGCGACGACCGCTTGGCAAAGCCTGACATCCTTGTATCGCTGCCCGCCCTGTCTGAGGGCGACACCACGCGTGGCATTCAGCGCATTCCAAACGGTCTGCCGATCGGCGTTGGATTCATGTGGCTTTTGTGGGACGCAAACGACACCATAACTGAAGCCTCGATGCTGATTTCCCAAGACATTTCGGAAGAAGATCTGCCTTCGGTCGCGCTGGAAGAACTCTTTCAATGTTTGGGCTTCATTTACGATATCGAGAACCGCTATTACGAAGGGCGTTCGATCCTGTCACAAGACAGCAATGCAACCACCACTCTCGCCGGGCAGGACCGCATGATCCTGCACAGGCTTTACCCATAAGGTCGGCCCATGTCGAAAACCGTCAAAGACTATATCCGCACGATCGTAGACTTTCCGCATGAGGGCATTCTCTTTCGCGATGTCACCACGCTTTTTGCGGATCCGCGCGGCTTTCGGATGTGCGTCGACCAACTCTTGGCCCCCTATGCCGGCATGCGGATCGACAAGGTCGTCGGGCTTGAAGCGCGGGGGTTCATTCTGGGCGGGGCCGTGGCGCATCAGCTTTCAACGGGCTTTGTGCCGATCCGCAAGAAGGGCAAGCTGCCGGGTCAAACCATAAGCCAGGCCTATACGCTGGAATATGGCGAGGCGGTGGTAGAGGTGCATGATGACGCCATGCAACCCGGCGACAAAGTGCTGTTGGTTGACGATCTTCTGGCAACCGGAGGCACGGCCGAGGCCGGGATAAAGCTGATTGAACGGCTTGGGGCACAAGTTGTCGGCTGTGCCTTTGTCGTTGACCTGCCCGATCTTGGTGGCCGTCGCAAGCTTGAGGCGATGGGCATGGATGTGCATGCGCTTTGCGCCTTTGAAGGGCTTTGAGCGGGGTTTAACGGGGCTTTCAGCCCAATCAACCTTTGCGCGGCCCCTTCGGTTGTGCGCGGCACCACCTTCGGCTAACCTGCGCAAAAGCAAGACAAAGGGCAGCCCCCGCGCATGACCGCGCTGACGAAATACCAGCGGCTAGAAGCTTCGGCCCTGTGGCGCGACGCGCCGGGGGCGCGGGCGCGAGAGGTTGTCGTTGGCCTGCGCGAAGCGACGATTGTGCTGTCGGACCCGCGCAGCGAAATGCCGCTGACCCAATGGTCCCTTCCCGCGATTGTCCGGCTGAACCCCGGCCAGATGCCAGCCCACTTTGCCCCAGATATGGACGCTGGCGAAGAGCTGGAATTGGACGATGCCGAGATGATCGCGGCCCTGAACACCGTTCACCGCGCAATCGAGGCACGCATGCCCCGGCCGGGCCGCCTGCGCGGACAGATCCTTGGCGCTACGGTGTTGGCGGTGCTGGCTGTGCTGGTATTCTGGCTGCCGGGTCAGGTAAAATCCTATACGGCCAAGGTTCTTCCTGCGATCAGCCGGGCCGATCTGGGCGAGTTGGCGCTTGCCGATATTGCCCGGCTAACCGGCCAGCCCTGCAAGGCCGTGCCGGGCCGGCGTGCCGCAGCCACGCTGGCAAAACGTCTTTTCCCCCAAAAGCCACCCCGCATCGAAGTGCTGCGCGATGGGCTTTTGACCCCGGCGCATCTGCCCGGCAACATCCTTTTGCTGCCAGCCCAGCTTTTGGAAACCGCCGATGGCCCAGATATCATCGCAGGGCATCTTTTGATCGAGGCCCTGCGGGCCAGCGCAGGCGACCCCGTTGATGCGGTGCTGGCCCATATCGGGCTTGCCAATACATTGGGGCTTTTGACCACCGGCAAGGTGCCCTCTGACGCGTTGAAAGGGTTTGGCGAGACATTCCTTGCGCCCAGTTCGGACCCCTTGATGCCCCCCATGCCCGTGCTGGACCAGCAGCTTGCAGCCTTCGAAAGCGCGCAGGTCAGTTCGGCCGCGTACGGCGCGGCGGTTGGGGCTGCCAACGCGTCCGGGCAGGCGCTTGTGCGGCAAGACCCCTTTGCCTTGGGCGCGCCTGCAGCGGTGATGAGCGACGAAAACTGGCTGGAATTTCAGGCCATTTGTTCAAGCTGACACCTGTTCAAACACAAAAAAGCCCCCACGCGGCGGCGCAGGGGATTTTCTTGGCTGAAATGCTTGGCGTTCAACGGATGAAAGCATCCCCAAAACCGGCCGACCGTGCCATGGAAAGCGCGGTCTGCGCGTCTGCGGCTGATCCGAACGGACCGGCCATGACGATTTGCATCGCCTTGCCGCCCGAGGTGATCTTGGCGCGCGCGACTGGCAAGCCGATACCCTTCAGGCGCGAGGCAGCACCATCGGCGTTCGAAGCAACGCCAAAGGTTCCGACCTGAATATAGGCCCCGCCCTTGGCAACCGCCGCCACCTTCTTCTGCACCGGGGCTGTGGCAGGCTGGCCCTTGGTCGATACCGTCACCGTGCTGCCAGACTGGACATAGACGATCTTTTTCTTGCCGCGCGTCACGGGCTGATCGGCCACCAGCCTTGAGGGCACTTTGCGGGTCCAGACCTGATCCTGCGCCACCCAGCCCGAAGCCGTTCCCTTGCCGCGATTGGGGTTCAAACGGTCATCGTCCCAGGCCAGCTTGTACCCTTTGGGCGGGGTCGGAATGGTATCGCTCTCGGCCCGGGAATAGACCTGACCTTCCGACACCATGGAATGACCACCGCCATACACGCCAGAGCGGACAGAGCCGCCATTGGCAACCATGACCGGATCGGTCAGCGCGGCACCCACACCGGCATCGCGCGGATAGACAGGCGGACGCCAGCCCGTCATCGTGCCATCGCCACGAGTGCAGACCACAGCCGTTCCGCCATTGCGGGTTCTGACCCGCTCGGCCACCGGGGCAGAGGTATAGCAACCGATCTGCCCGTTGGACAGGCCATTGCCCGAAGCCACCTCATAGGTGCCCCGAGGTGCGGCTTCGACATAGGGCACCGGTTGGCGCGGTGCCGCGATTACCAGCGGTGCCGTTGCCATCGGGGGCGCGGCATAGATTGTGGTCACGGCCGGCTTCATCGGGGCTACGGGAATGACCGGCTGTACTGCGGTCACCATCTTGGGGGCAGGCGCGGCGGGCCGGGCGGCAACAACAGGCGCCTCAACTTCTGCTTGCGCAATGGGGCGCGCCATGTCTTCGGCCGTCGCCACCTGAATTGCGGCACGGGCCGCCCCCGATTGCGGCTGACCACACATCGCCTTGCGATCACGGCCGACCCTTGGCACCCAAGTGGTCTGGCCACCGTATCCGGCCCTTAAAAACACGCATCCCCGGCTGTCAATAAACTGCTGGCCAGTAAAGCTTGCCGGAGGCGGATTGGCCGGCCCGCCAACTCTGGCAACCGACTGCGCATGAAGCGAAGTTGCACCGAAAACAGCCGCCAATATGGCGACCGACATAAACTTGAAACCCATGACTACCCCCGAGGTGTCTCGCGCAGAGATTGTGTCGATATTGGGGCAGGTTTGTTTCCGAGTAAAGGGGGCAGACCCGCTATTTGGTGCCAAACATGCGATCACCCGCATCCCCTAGGCCCGGAACGATATAACCGTGATCATTCAAATGGCTATCGACCGAAGCTGTGACGATCGGCACATCGGGATGCGCCTCTTTCATGCGCGCAACCCCTTCGGGTGCGGCCAAAAGGCAAAGGAAGCGGATATTCTTGGCGCCTTGGGCTTTCAAAAGATCAATGGCGGCGACGCTGGAATTGCCGGTGGCCAGCATCGGATCGACGACAATCGACAAGCGTTCGTCCAGATGGTCGGGCAATTTGCAGTAATACTGCACCGGCTGCAGCGTTTCAGGATCGCGGTAAAGCCCGACAAACCCGACGCGCGCGGCCGGGATCAGCTCTAGAATGCCGTCCAAAAGCCCATTGCCAGCCCGCAGAATGCTGACAAGCGCCAGCTTCTTGCCATCAATCTCGGGCGCGTCCATCGGCTGCAAAGGGGTTTCGATGCGCTTTGTGGTCATCGGCAATTCGCGCGTCACCTCATAGGCCAAAAGAAGGCTGATCTCACGCAGAAGTTTGCGGAACGATGCGGTCGAGGTTCCTTTGTCGCGCATGATCGACAGCTTGTGCTGAACCAAAGGGTGCGAAACGACGGTCAGATGGTTCAACATGTCAGGCCTCCAGAAGCTTTGCTATTCGGGTCTTGGTATCGGCGTCGCAGAAAGCCGCGTCAAGCGCCTGCGCGGCCAACCTGCGAAACTGGCCTTCGTCCCAGTCAAAGGCGCGGTTGAGCATGTCGTATTCCCGCGCCATGGTCGTGTGGAAAAACGGCGGGTCATCGGTGTTGATCGTCACCTTCACGCCGCGCCGATCCAGTTCCGAAATCGGGTGTGCGCGGAAGGTTGGATAAATCCCCAAGGCCACGTTTGAACCCGGGCAGCATTCCAGCACTGTGCCGCGCTCGGCCAGCTCATCCACCAGCGCCAGATCTTCAATGGCCCGCACCCCGTGCCCCACCCTTTCGGCCCCCAGATCATGCACCGCCGCGCGCACCTCATCGGGGCCGTTCCATTCGCCGGCGTGGGCGGTGATGCGCAGTCCGCTTTCACGGGCACAGTCGAACGACCACAAGAAATCTTTCAGCGCGCCGACCTTTTCATCCCCACCAATGCCAAAGCCGGTGATGAACCCTCCGGCGGTTTCGGCCGCACAGAGCGCGGTTTCGCGGGCCTTTTCGGGGCCGAAATGCCGGATCGGCGTGACGATGCCACGCAAGGTGATGCCCATGGTCTTTTCGGCAAGGGCCGCCGCCTCGGTGATGGCGTGCAGATATTCGCGCCACGCCCCCAGATCGCGCCCGCCGCAAAAATCGGGGCTCAGAAAACATTCCGAGTAAACCACGCCAGAGGCAGCGCATTCCTCAAGCACCGCAAGGGTCAGCCGGTAGAAATCCTGCGGCCCTTGCAAGGTGGTACAAGCCGCCTCATAAACTTTCAGAAAATTCCAGAAATCGGTGAAGCGATAGCTGCCGTCCTCATCGAATATCCCCGAGATATCAATCTTCTTTTCCCGGGCCAGCCCCTTTATGAAGGCAGGCGGTGCTGCACCTTCCAGATGCAGATGCAACTCGACCTTCGGCAACTCCTTCACGGCAGGCCCTTTCTCTTGGCTGAAAGCCCCCGGATCGAAAGGGCGCGTTTGTTACAGAAAAGACCGCCCCGGCCCCTGCACCGCAACCCCTAAATGCGCCGCCACCGAGGCCGCAACATCAACAAATCCGCACAGCCCCAGCGGCCCGGCCCCTACACCTGCGCAGATCACCGGAACCCGTTCGCGGGTGTGGTCGGTGCCGCGCCAGGTGGGGTCATTGCCATGATCAGCGGTAAAGATCGCAAGGTCTCCGGGGCGCAAACAGGCCAGAAATGCCCCGGCCCGCGCATCGAACCATTCCAGCGCGCGGGCATAGCCCGCCACATCGCGCGGATGGCCATAAAGGCTGTCAAATTCGACAAAATTGGCAAAGGTCAAAGATCCGCTTTCCGCCGTATCGGCCAGCCCGTCGAGGTGATCGAAAAGCGCGCTGTCGTTCTTGCCCTTCCACAGCTTTCCGATCCCGTTCATCGAAAAGATGTCACCAATCTTGCCAATAGCATGGGTGGCCCGCCCAGCCCCCGCCACCCAATCCAAAAGGGTTGGCGCGGGCGGCGCTATGGCGAAATCCTTGCGGTTTGCGGTGCGTTTGAAGTCGCCCGGCGTGCCAGTAAAGGGGCGGGCAATCACCCGGCCGACCTTCATTGCATGCAGATGCGGCGCCAGATCGGCGCACAGTTTCATAAGACGGTCCAGCCCGAACGCCTCTTCATGGGCGGCGATCTGAAACACCGAATCCGCCGATGTATAGCAGATCGGCCAGCCGGTCCTGAGATGCTCTTCGCAATGGGCCGCGATGATCGGCATACCCGAGGCATGGCAATTGCCCAATATCCCATCGGTGCCCGCAAGTTTGCACACCAGCGCCACCAGATCGGGGGGGAAAGCAGGCACGCTGTCTGGAAAATAGGTCCAGTCCCACGGCACCGGTACACCGGCAAGTTCCCAATGACCCGAGGGCGTGTCCTTGCCCCGGCTTATTTCCGTGGCGGCCCCCCAGCGCCCTGCCGCAGGGGAAGTTGTTCCCGGCATCTCGCCCCCCGAAGCCAGTCGCAAGGCCGCCCCAAGGCCCAGCCGGCCAAGGTTGGGCATGTTCAACGGCCCGGCGCGCCCGATATCAGCCCGGCCATCGGCACATTCCGCCGCGATGTGGCCAAGCGTATTGGCGCCCTCATCGCCGAAAGCCGCTGCATCAGGCGCACCGCCACAGCCGACCGAATCCATCACGATCAGAAAGGCCCGCGCCATCAGGTGATCCTTTTCAATATCAAAGGCGGCTCAGCCACAGCTTGGCCCTGCATGACATAGGCCGCCTGAACACGGGCAATCGCCTCCTCCGCCTGCGCCTCGGTCGCGGCATGTACCATGCACAAGGGATCGCCCACGCCGATGTCATCGCCGATCCCGGCAAGGTCCGACACTCCGACGGCGGGATTGACCCTGTCCCCTTCGCGCTGCCGCCCGCCGCCAAGCCCGACAATCGCAAGACCCAAGGCCTGCCCGTCAATCGCACCGACAAAGCCACCCTGCGGTGCCGGAACATCGCGGATAACCGTGGCTGCAGGCAGACGGTCCGGCCAGCGGTCAACGAAATCAGCCGGACCGCCTTGCGCGGCAACCATGCGGCCGAACCATTCCGCCGCCCGGCCTGAGCGCATCACCTCTTCCACCCGCAGCGTGCCTTCCTCTGGCGTGACGGCCAGACCCGCCAGCGCCAGCGCCTCGCCGCCCAGAACCGCCGTGACATCAAACAAGGCAGCATTCACCGATGTGCCGGTCAGCGTTTCCATCACTTCGATCACCTCCAGCGCATTTCCCGCCGCTGTGGCCAAGGGCTGCGTCATATCCGTGATCAGGGCGCTGGTGCGGCATCCCGCCCCTTTGGCGGTTGACACCAGTGAAACCGCCAAAGCCTCGGCATCCTCCAGCGTGTTCATGAAGGCACCTGACCCGCATTTCACGTCCAGAACCAGCGCATCCAACCCCGCCGCCAACTTTTTCGACAGGATCGACGCGGTGATAAGATCGATCGATTCAACCGTGGCCGACACATCGCGGATCGCGTAAAGCCGCCGGTCGGCGGGGGCGATTTCGGCGCTGGCCGAAACGATGGCGCAGCGGATGTCCTTCAGTTGCGACCGCAGCTGGCTTTCGGAAAGCCCGGTGCGAAACCCCGGGATCGCTTCCAGCTTGTCCAGCGTGCCGCCAGTGTGGCCCAAACCTCGGCCCGAAATCATCGGCACATAGGCCCCGCAGGCGGCCAGCGCCGGGGCCAGCAACAACGACACGCAGTCACCAATCCCGCCGGTCGAATGTTTGTCCAGCACCGGGCCGGGCATATCCCATTGCAAGACCTTGCCGCTGTCACGCATGCCAGTGGTCAGCGCGACACGCCCGGCCTCGCCCAAGCCTTTCAGCAAGACCGCCATGGCAAAAGCCCCGGCCTGCGCATCTGTCACCCGGCCATCAGCAAGGCCTGCGGCGAACCAGCGCAAGGCATCGGGGCCGGGGCGCCGACCGTCGCGAATAGCGGCGATGATGGCGCGGGCGTCCATCTCAGGCGCGGTCCATGTGGGACATGGTAAAGACCCCCGGCAAGAGCTGCGCGACCGTCACGGTCTTTTCCTTGCCATCCAGCGTGGCCATGGTGACCCGCACATCCTGATCGGCAAATTCCGCGATCTTCTGGCGGCAGCCGCCGCAGCAGGGCACTGGATCGGGGCTGTCTGCCACAACGTAAATCTCGGCAATCCGGGTGTCGCCGGCCGCGCACATGGCCGCAATCGCCCCCGCCTCGGCGCAGGTACCTTCGGGATAGGCAACATTCTCGACATTGCAGCCCACATGCACAGCCCCCGATGGGCTGCGGATCGCCGCCCCAACCTTGAACCGTGAATAGGGCGCATAGGCCCGTTCCCGCACCGTTAGTGCCGCGTCTTTCAAGCTCATCACAGGCTCCTTTGGTTTTGGCCAAGCGTAACGCCGCCTTGGCCCAGCGCGCAAGCTGGCCAAGACCAGACCAGCATGAAACCAAGCGCCGGGCCGCAGGTTTTGTGCGCTTTGTGCTGCCATTTTCCATTGATTTGCGGCAGATTGCGAAAACACTTGCGGAAAACCGCTGGTTGGATTGGCTGAAAATATAGTTTAACGGTAAACAATACCGTTCACGAGGGGGCAGGAATGGACGAAACTCGGGCCGAAAATCTGCGTCAGGCGGCGCTGGATTATCACGAATTCCCCAAACCGGGAAAGCTTGAGATCCGCGCGACCAAGCCACTGGCCAACGGCCGCGACCTTGCCCGCGCCTATTCCCCCGGCGTTGCCGAG
>JAIOXV010000074.1 GCA_021741465.1 Paracoccaceae bacterium | reverse complement strand
TGGGCGCGCGACAATCTTGAACTGCCATTCCCCAAGGTCGTGGTCGACTTCAACGGCCGCGACACCGATTACGAAGACCTGCGATTGATGAGCCTGTGCCAGCACAATATCATCGCCAATTCCTCGTTTTCCTGGTGGGGGGCTTGGCTGAACGCCAATCCCGGCAAGGTTGTGATCGGGCCCACGCGCTGGTTTGTCGCCAAACATCTGCAAAACCCTGATATTCTGCCACCAGATTGGATCCGGATTTAGGTGCCCAAGGCTGCGGCCAGGACGGCCCGCGCGGCGCGGCCATGCAGATCAGCGGCACTTAGTGCTGCATCCCGGTTGCGGGCAATTGCGGGTTGTCTGCGGGCATAGTCCGCTTCCGACATCGCAGATAGCGCGGCCATGATCTCATCTGCGGTTTCGCAGATGACCATCCCTTCGGCATCAAAATGCTGGGCAATATCGGGCGCGCCCCAATAGATCGGCACGGTTTCGCACAAAAGTGCATCCACCAGTTTTTCGGTGAAATAGGACGGTTCGCGGTTGTTTTCGATCACCACCGAATAGCGATAGGGGGCCAACCCTTCGGCCTTGTCGCCAAAGGGGCGATAGCCGCGGCCCATGATGTCCACGGGCAAAGCCAAGGGTTGAAGCCGTGCCACGATTTCATGGCGCAGCATGTGGCCCGGCAGAACCTTTTTGGCCGAGGCGATCAGCGACGCCATCTTGGTCTTTGCCGGCAGGATCAGGGTGGGATCAGTCAGAAAGGTCGTACCAAACACCAGCTCAAGCCCGTTCGGGATTGCGGCCAGAAGTGCCGAATTCTTGGTCATTACCCGGAAAAAACGGCCATAAAACAGCCGCGCCAGCCGCAAATGCTTGGCATGCACGGCGTCTGGTTCGACGATCATCAGCGACAACTGCGCCTTGCGGGCTCCACGCCGGGCAACATAGAGCCGCGTCTTGGGGTAAGTTATCAGGTGGTCGGTTGCGGCCATGTCGGCCACCGTGCCCTTCATCAGCCGCGCGGGGCGACCCAAGGGCCAGTCAAGCCGGTCAAGCGGTAACCGTGACAACCCTTCGCGAAACCGTTCGGCATAAGGCACAATCGCAACAGCCGGGCCTTGATCGACGGGCGGGACGCTCATCCCAGCAGGTAGAACGAATTGTTGCGACTGCGCCCGATCAGACGATAGCCGTGGCGGGCAAAAGCGGCGGCGCAGCCGGGGTAATCGGCATGCGGTTCAGGATGTTCGATCACGATGCGGCGCGGCAAAAGACTTGCCGGGCAGCTGTCAAGGAAAGGCACCAGCGCGCGGTCTTCATGGCCTTCGATATCGATCTTCAAGCCGTGGATGGTCGACATCCCCGCCGCTGTGATCAACGCGGCGAGGGTGCGCACGGGCATCTCTCCGGTCGCGCTTTCGGCGATTGCCACAATCGCGACGTCATCCTTGCGGATCACCAGATCGCCGCGCCCTTCGCTGTCGGACACAGCGGCGTGGATCGTGGCCATATTGTCCAGCCCGCTCGCCTCGGCATTCCAACGGATGCGCGCGATCATCTTGGGGTTGGCATCGACGGCAAGCACATGGCCTTTTGGCCGCGCCACGGCAAGGGGCAGGGCATAAAGCCCGATATTGCAGCCCAGATCGACAAACCCTGCATTCAAAGGCGCGTCAGCCAGAAGAAAATCAATGTCAGCCGCATTGTAGGTTGGCACCAACAAAAGGCCGTATTCGATAAGATTGTTTTCGCCGCGGATGCGGTAAGTGGCACCCCGAAACCGGATATCCAGCTTGCCCCGCCCCAAGGCCAGGATCGCCCGCGTCAGCGGGCCGCGAAATACCCCACGCCGCAGGATCGTGGCCCGCGCCACTGCGATGAGCCCGCGTTGCAATCGGTTTGGCGCGAAATGGCCAAAGGCCAAAGCCGCATCCGCGTCTGCACCCGAACGCTCGGCTGGCGTTACCGATCTCCAACTGCCTTGCATTGCTTGGCTCCTTAACAAAAAGTCTTGGGCCAAACAGCAGCCACGGACAGGTATAATCAGCCAACCGCCCGCTGTCGAGGCCGCCCCGCAGCGGTGGGGTCAGCCCCCGCCACCGACGTTCTCTTGTGCAACCGAGACCGCCTTCAGAACCGCAAAGATTGCCAAACCCGGAACGAGCCGAAGCGCGTCGACAGATCGGCGGGTGATGCGCGCCAAAAGGATTTCATCGCCAACCTTCAGCCGCAGCAATGCCCCCGGCCCATCGCCCATGCGAATGTCTTGCACGGTGGCGGGCAACATGTTCAGCGCCGAAAACCCTTCGGGCCGCGTCAATGACAGCATGACATCCTGGGCCAGAACCCGGACCCGAACCACCGCGCCAAGGGGCGCGTCAAGCCGCGGCAGCCACAAAGGCCCCGCCGGGCCATCCAGACGGGTAAGCCCGTCGTCATCCTGCCCGACAACCCGCGCTGTCAGCAGCGCGCCTGCTTCGCGCAGGCCAAGATTTGGGGCGGTTGCCGGGTCTGCCAGAACCTGCGCGGTCGGGCCTGCGGCAACCACGCGGCCTGCCTCCATCAGCACCACCGTTGTCGCCAGACGTGCCACCTCGGACATGGCATGGCTGACGTAAAGGATCGGCAGTTCCAAATCATCGCGCAGCCGTTCCAGATAAGGCAGGATTTCGGCTTTGCGCGCTTCGTCCAGCGCGGCAAGCGGTTCATCCATCAGCAAAATCTGGGGGTTGGACAGGATCGCACGGCCAATCGCCACCCGGGCCTTTTCCCCGCCTGACAAGGTACCGGGGCGGCGGTCCAGCAAGGCGCCAATGCCCAAAAGCCCGACAATCCGATCAAACGTGCCCGCCGCTTGCCGAGAGGATCGGGGCGCGAAGTGCCGGCCATAAGTCAGGTTCTGGCGCACGGTAAGATGCGGAAAAAGCCTTCCATCTTGAAACACATAGCCAATTCGGCGGCGGTTGGGTGGCAGGCACAGGCCCGTGCTGCTGTCAAAAAGCACCTCGCCGTTCAGTGCGATCCGCCCGGCGTCAGGCCGCAAAAGCCCCGCTACCGCGTTCACGACCGAGGTCTTGCCAGACCCTGATCGGCCATAAAGCGCCGTCACCCCCGGGGGGGCCTCAAATGCTGCCTCCAGCGTGAAGACGCCAAAGCGATGGGTCACGACTACCGAAAGCGTCATGACGCTGAAATCCTGCGCGCCACGGCGCGGCTGACCCATTCCGACAGCATGAGCGCGGCCATAGCGATGGCAACCGCCACCAAGACCAGGCGCATCGCTTGCGCCTGCGCCTCTGCCCCCGGAACCTGCAAAAAGGTATAGATGGCCGATGGCAGGGTTTGGGTTTGGCCCGGAATATTCGAGACGAAGGTGATGGTGGCCCCAAACTCCCCCATCGCCTTGGCAAAAGCCAAAATGGCCCCGGCGATGATGCCGGGCAAGATCAGAGGCAGGGTCACGGTGGCGAACACCATGGGCTTGTTGGCCCCAAGCGTGGCGGCGGCCTCTTCCAGCCGTGGATCGACCGCCTCGATCGCCAAACGAATGGCCCGCACCATCAGCGGAAAGGCCATCACCGCCGCGGCAAGGGCGGCCCCTGTCCAGCGAAAGGCCAGCACGATGCCAAACCAGTCAAACAGCAGCTGCCCGACAACCCCTTTGCGTCCAAAGGTCACCAGCAGCAGATAGCCCGTGACAACCGGCGGCAGGATCAGCGGCAGATGCACGATGCCATTGACCATTTGCTTGCCCCAGAAATTCCACCGCGCCAAGGCATAGGCCACCAGAATTCCGAAAGGCATGCTGATCGCCATGGCCCAGAAGGACACGCGCAATGACAGTGCCACCGCACGCCATTCATCAGGGGTCAGCCAATCGGTCATCCGGCCTCGGTCACATCAAGAGCTTTCACTTCAGGATCGAAAAACCCTGCGCGCTGAACTTCGCATCGGCGGCGTCTTGGGACAAGGCCTTGAAAAAAGCCAAGTCCGCGTCGTCCTTGGCGGTTTTCAAGACCGCTCCTGGATAGATAATCGGCGCATGGCTTTCAGCGGGGAAAGTGCCCACCACCGACACATTGTCATCTGACGCCGCATCCGTGGCATAGACGATGCCAAAGGGGGCCTCGCCCGCTGAAACCAGCGCCAGCGCCGCGCGCACATTTTCAGATTGCGCCACCGAAGGCGCAACCGCCGACCACAGGCCCAGCGACTCGAGTGCGGCCTTGCCGTATTGCCCGGCCGGAACTGCGTCGACCATCGCCATCGACAATTTGCCGTCGCCCAGAAGGGCGGCCAGATCAAGCCCCGGCCTGATCTTAACCGGGGCGGCATTCGCGCCATGGGCGATCAAGACCAGCCGGTTTCCAAAAAGGTCTGTGCGCGTGCCATCGGCCAGAAGCCCGGCCTTTTCGACCTCATCCATCCAGTTGACGGCGGCCGAAAGGAAAATATCGGCCGGCGCGCCTTCGAGGATCTGTTTGGCCAGCGCATTCGATCCGCCATAGCTGATGGTTACCTTGTGGCCCGTTGCGGCCTGAAAATCGGCGGCCACCCCATCCAGCGCGGTTTTCATCGAGGCGGCGGCAAAGACCACCACCTCTTCGCCGATGCTCGGTGTGGCCAGCATCACGGCAATGGCAGAGGCAAGGGCGATGCGGCGCGTCATGGTGGGTCCTGTCAATATGTTTCACCAAACATATCAATCAAAAAGGCCGTGCCGGGGCAAGCGTTATTTTCCTTTGTACATATCGCTTGGGTCAACCGGCCGCAGCATCGTTTCAAGGGCGGCAATCTTTTCACCTGCTGCCTGTTGCGCGGTTTCGACGATGGTTCGATAAAGCCGCAAAACCTCATCACCCGCTGCGGTCAGATGCGCGCCGCCCCCGCCGGCCCCGCCGCGCGCGCTGGCAACCAGCGGGTCGCGAAAGGCGGCGTTCATCTCTTCCACCAGCATCCAGGCACGCTTGTAGCTCATATCCATCTGACGGCCCGCTGCCGCGATGGAGCCGGTTTCGCGAATATGCTCAAGCAACTCGGCCTTGCCGGGGCCAAGCATTGCGTCGTCAAACTGAATGCGCAGGCGCAAGGTGGTCACGTCATTGGCCTTTTTCAGCTGTGGCACGGGGCTTGGCGCGCGCGGCCCGAACGGCGGCAGTTCGGGCATCTAAGCACATCTCACGCCCGTGCTGTAGCGCAATTGCGTGTCTGGGGGCGATGTTGCAGGTCGCTGCGATCGGCTCTTTTGTCAGCACGCTGTCGGGGGGGCTATTCGCGGATGCGGTGACGCAAGCCACCGCATCGTTGATTTTGCCTTCCCTGAGCGGCGCCAAAGCCTCGGTGCGGGCTTCAGCGCCCTTAAGCTTGCCATTCACGCGGCAGGGCGCTGGCAAGAGCAAAGGCCGCAAGGCCAAGCAGTTTGAAGAAAGGTTTCATTCCGGCCTCCTTTGAAACCGCCGAGCCTTGGAAGGGGATCAATGCCCGGAACGCCCGACGAGCATGGTGCCGTCAAAGCTGTCGAGAAGGGCGATTGCATCGGGCCCAAGGGCCTCCTCTGCCGATTTGGCATGGGCCAGCAGCGCCTCGGCATCCGTGGCCGAAAGGCCAAGCGATTGCAGGGTTGTCGGCAGCATCAGGCTGGCACCCGAGCAAAGTTCAATGAACCAGCCCTTGTCATCCTGACGCAAAAAGGCGCGGCCCCCACGGCCATCTTGCGACCAGCCAGCAATTGCGACGGTGCCGTGTACCGAAATCGGGGCCACGGTCAGCGGGGTTTCGGGGGTGTCGAACTGGGCTTTCAGCATCGCTTCGATATCGACGACGGCATCGCCCGTGGGGGTGGGGGCACCATGGCCTGCACTATGGCCGGCAGCATGGCCCGCATCATGAGCCATGGCGGAATGGTCCATCGTCGAATGGTCCACCGCGCCATCTGCAGGGTCTACCATGAATTCAATGTCCACCCGCCCGCCGTGTTCAAAGATCAGCGTTGCGGGCAGCATGTCGCCTTCATTCAATGGTTGGGTCAGGCCCATCAGCATGATGTGATAGCCGCCCGGTTCCAGCACCACGGTATCATCGGCGGGAATTTCCAACGCAGAGACATGCTTCATGCTGGCCACGCCATCTGCACTGACCTCGGTTGTATGCAGCATGGCTTGGGCGGCAAACCCTGCCTCGATGCCGATCAGCGTGTCGGCATGATCGCCTTCGTTCGAAATGCCCATATAGCCTGCGGCCACCTGCGCACCCTGCATGGGCGCGGGGATATGAGCATGGATGATTTCCAGATCACCCACCTTGATTTCATGGGCATAGGCGGCGGTCGCACAGAGCAAGGCGACCATGGTTGAAAGAGCGCGCTTCATCAGAGTATCCTTTGGTTGAAGAAAAGCCCCTTCGGCACAGCGTGCCGAAGGGGAAGTGCAGTTCCATCCCACGGGAATGAAGGATGGAACCGGCAAAGGGGGGCAGGCGCGGGACGCCTCCTGTCCTGCCCCCCCAAGATCGGCGCTCATGGCAACACAGGATTGGCCTGGGCAGGATGACCTGCGGGCCAAGGGTCGCCATAGGCGGGATTGGTCAGAAAACCCGCCTCTGTCAGGCTTTCCAGAAAAAACGATGAGATCGACGATTTCGGCGTCGCTGGCCGCATTGCCAAGGATCATGCTGTCGCGAAAATGGGGCGCGGCCAGCACCGCGTGGCGCAAGCTTGGGCTGCGGAATTTTCCCATGTCGGCGGGATCGCCGGTCAATTTCATCAGCCCTGGGTCGGCGCGGGGATAGACCCCTTGGCGCCGATGCCATCAAAGCTTTGCATACCGGAAAACAGCTTTCCGGCAATGTCACCGGCAAAATCTATCGACAAAGCCCGATCGGCCAAAGCGGGGCTGGCGGCAAGTGCCGCAGCAAAAGCAAGGTATTTCATTTGGTTACCCTTGGGGCATGCCAGCGCATGTGCGATCTGGCAGTCAGGATTGATCGTTTGACAGACGTAACGATCAGGCCAGAGGGGGCGCGCGTACCGGGGTGGCTGGGTTATGACTGCGGCCAAGAACGCGGATCTGTGCAGGCACCAGGACCGATACCGCGGTGCGCAGTTCAATGTCG
Source organism: Paracoccaceae bacterium (assembly GCA_021741465.1). Taxonomy (GTDB): domain Bacteria; phylum Pseudomonadota; class Alphaproteobacteria; order Rhodobacterales; family Rhodobacteraceae; genus Tabrizicola_A. The sequence continues at coordinate 6,278 of JAIOXV010000074.1, read as the reverse complement.
CGGAAGCTTTGCACAGGGTCGGGCAGCAGCAGTGACGCCGCCAGATGGCAAACCGGGCAATCTCCCATGTCTGCACGGCCGCCATCCGCATCCGGAGCAGAACACAGCGCTTCAAAGCCAAGGCCCATGCTGCTGAGGTATTCAGCTTTTTCAAGGTCGGCGGCGGTCATGACCGCGTTGTGCGCAAGGCCCGCCGTCAGGAGGCTTATCGCCACCAGCAAGACCGCAAAGGTCTTGGAAAACGCAAGAAACATTGTCCGAGCCATGCGCCCTGATACCAGATTGCGCTGCACAGGCAAATAAATCTCGCGACGGATGGCCGCCTATACCTGCCGGAGACAAGGGCAATCACGGTGATTTTCCGCGCATTTCGCGCTGCGTCTAAGCGAAAACACACGCAGCGCCGCAAAGACCTCTGCCAGATGAGACGCGTTTGGCGCTGACAAAATGTCGCAGCGCAGGTCTGGCCATGAGTTAGCGCAAGTCCACCCCCATCTGGGGGTATTTCCATTTCGTCGATCGGTTCAATTTCAGGACATCACGGTGGCATGCCCAATTTGTTTCAGCATGTCTGCGGTGAAAGGCCCTGAAATCAGGCAGGGCGTCGGTATGTATATTACAACAAAGAGGTTAATAGTCATGACTGGTATGAAAACTCAGGCGGAGGCATGGGCCGCAGTTCTTGGTGCGGCTTGGCTCGGTGGCACGCCCAACTCGGACAACGGCAATTTCACGCTGCTTCCCGGCGTCAACAAGGGCAAGGCCCTTGAAGGCGATGACCACGTATTTGGAAACAACAACGCCAACGCCATTCAGGGCGACGCCGGCAATGATTTCGTGCGCGGCGGCGGTGGCGGTGACTACCTCTTTGGTGGTCTGGGCAATGACATCGTCCTTGGCGATGAGCTGAACGGCCCAAGCGGCAACGATGAGCTGAGCGGCGACGAAGGCGATGACGTGCTGGCCGGCGGCGCAGGCGATGACATGATGGCTGGTGGCACTGGGTCGGATCTTTTGATCGGCGGCAGTGGCAATGATACCGGCTGGGGCGGCGCTGGAATGGACATTGTTCTTGGCGGTACAGGCGACGACAACCTGTATGGTGGCGATGACGGCGACGTGATGGTCGGTCAGGCTGGTCATGATCTGATGTTCGGCGATGCTGGCCGTGACAAGATGGTCGGCGGCGATGGCAACGATTCAGTCTACGGTGGCGACGGCAATGACCTTATGGCTGGCAATGCCGGTGTCGACTATCTGAACGGTGGCAAAGGCAACGATGTCATGTTCGGGGGTTCGGATACCGATACGCTGCGCGGCTATAATGGCCATGACCGGATGTATGGCGGCGACGGCGATGACGCCATGTTGGGCCAACGCGGCAATGACCAGATGTCGGGCGGCTGTGGCAATGACAACATCCAAGGCGGTGCCGGTGACGACATTGCTTCGGGCGGTGAAGGCGACGACGTCATCGAGGGCAACGATAACCGCGATTGCCTTTCCGGCGACGGCGGCAATGACCTGATCTTTGGTGACAATGCCGATGGGTCTGCCTCGTCCAATGAGGCCAGCGACTGCATCACCGGCGGCGATGGCAATGACACCATCTTTGCGGGTGAAGACGACGATGTGGCCAACGGCGACGCCGGCAACGATGCCATCAGCGGCCAGACCGGGAACGACACCCTGTCGGGCAATGACGGCGACGATTCTGTCTGGGGCGATCAGGGTGATGACCACCTGCACGGCAACGACGGAAACGACATGCTGTCGGGTGGCGATGGCCATGACAAGATTGCCGGCGATGCGGGGATGGACACGCTTTACGGCGGCAATGGCAACGATTGCCTGGATGGCGGTGCTGACAATGACATGCTCAGCGGCGACTATGGCAATGACCGGCTGTTTGGCGGCGATGGCAATGACACCGCAGACGGTGGCAACGGGCACGACTTCTTGTCAGGTGGCAAGGGCAATGATGTGCTGCATGGTGACATGGGCCAAACTGGCGGCGGGTCTGACACCCTTGTTGGCGGCGAGGGCAATGATACGTCCTATGGCGGCAAGGGCGATGACTGCCTTGTCGATGGCAAGGGCAATGACCTGCTTGTTGGCGGTGCCGATGGCGACGACTTTGTCTTCGGCCATGGTGAAGACACCGATGGCGATGGTATCTGCGACGTCACCATCACCAACATCGGCAACAACGTGATCCAGGACTTTGACGCCGATCAAGAAGATCGGGTGATTTTCCACACGATGTTCGAAAACACGCTTTCGGCCGAGATCATCGGCGATGACGTGAAGATCACCAGCAGCCTTGGCGGATCTGTTCTGATCCTGGGCTTGGTGACCGAGATGGAAGGTATTGATCCGAACGATCCGTTCTTCAACTCGGCCGCGTTGCTGGACTTCCTGACCAAGCAAGGCGTCGATGGCGACGGCAAGGGTATCATCAGCTTTGAAGATAAGTGCGTGAACACCGCACCCTGCGAAGTGGATGAGTATGATGTCGATTGCTCGGTTCCCGATTGCCGGGTGCCGATCTGCATCATCGATCTCAGCACCGATCATGTTGGCGACACGACCATCTACACCAACGAACAGACGGTCGCGGACATGTACATTGAAGATGACGCCAATGTCAGCGTCAACGGTGGCTCGATCGTCATCAACATGCTGGCGGAAACAACTGTCTGATAGCGGCCAAGTGGTCGATCAGACAGCGTGAACGGGGCGCCCCGAAACCCTTTCGGGGCGCCTTGCCAGGATACGGGCTGCGGACAATGTCCCCGACCGCAGCCCGATTTCCGGAGTGCCAGCGCCTGCGCCTGGCGATGGCGCTCCGGTTCTGCCAAGATCGGCGCCACGATATCCGGCGCAAGGTCCTGCAGCCGGGGGCATTTCAGAAAAAACCGTCACGCCATGACAAAAGCGGCCGCGAAATGCGGGCCGCTTTCATCGCGTTTCTGGGGGGAATGTGGCGGCTAGTGCCGGCTTCGCAACTGGGCTGCCGCAATGGATTTCCCGACCGGCAATGTCCAGGAATAGTAAAGCGAGATCAGCTCGCTTTGCCGGTGTGTTCCGGTCTTGTAGAAGACCTGCTTAAGATAGCTGCGCACGGTTTCCAACGAAAGCCCGGTTGCCTCTGACGCTTCCAAGGTCGATCTGCCGTTCAGCACCTCATGTGCGACCTGCGCTTCCGATCGTGTGATCGAATGGGCGCGGAAGAAATGGTCGCGCAAGGCGAAATGATCGGTGCCATGCGTTTCAAACAACACCAACGCCCGGCCCTTATCGCCTTTTTCAAATGGGGCGATCAGCACCATTTTTAGTTGCTCATGCCCATCAGAAATTGACACGACCGAAGCTTGCCGCTCATCCCCGGCGGCAAGACGAATGGCGTCGGCCAAAGCGGCGCGTTCTTTTGCGCCATGGGTTGAAAGGCGATTGCCCGTCACCGTGAGAAATTCGCAATTCTGCGCCACATCTTCACGGCCATCGATTTCGATTTCGCCATTCTTTTTCACAACAAAATAGCCAATGGCCAAAAGCTTCAATGTCGCCTCTGCCAAACCTTCGGGCCAAATCGGCTTTGAATAAATATATTCCGTGAGTGATTTATTTATATAAGCCAAGGCAAATTGCAGAAGCGCCCTGATCTCCGGAGAAATCAGGGTGTCCCGCTTGCAAAAGGTAAGAATCGGATAATAGTTTCCGACAGGCTTGCCCATGCCGAACACAAAGTTCTTGTCGGTGCACCAGACGGGGAAACCGTCAGGCTGGCCGGACTGGGACATTAACGTCATGGCAGGTTCTGGGGCCATGCCAAGAGATGCCAGAACAGAGGCCCGCGCGATGCCCGCGCTGACGATGCTCTTTGCGATCTCTTCCGGGCAATCCGATGCAGACGAAAGCCGCATCTCAATAATTTCCCGGGACGTCGCTTCAAAAAAACCATACATAAGACAACTGGCACCACAGGATTCACGCAAGCTGCGGATTAAATCACCATTCTCGCCTGGAAGATGTCTCCGGGCGTTACCAAGCCGTTCCATTTGATAAACCCTACAACAAAGATATCTTTACAAAGAGCGGCAACCAAATATCCGCCACGTCCGTTGAAAACAACGAAATGAATCACGACTCATAATCAAAGAACATTTACAGGGATACTGTAACAAAATTTTGCAGATTCGACCAGTAAAGAATCAAGTAAGATTAAGATTTAATTATGTATTTTCTGTGAATCTTAAAATAAAGACCATCAGTGTCATGACGTGATTCCGGCCCGCCAATTTTGCAGGGCGGATGCCAAATCATCAGGTGTCATCCCGCAATGCAGATCCGAAATAGCGGGCGATTGGGGCCAGCAAATAGGCCATAGGTGTATGCTCGCCGGTGCGAATAAACGAATCCACAGGCATGCCAGGCATAATCACCTGATCGCTGTGCAGTTTTTCAAGTTCTGCCTCGGCCAGCTCCACCTCGGCCCGGTAATAGGATTCACCGCTGCCTGCATCGGTGAAGGCATCGGGCGACACCATGGAAACCCGTCCGAACAGATCTGGGGTTTGGCGCATGTCAAAGGCCGGAAAGCGCACGACCACCTCTTGCGAGACATGCACCGCGTTGACGTTGATCGGACGCACCCGCACCTCGATCATCATCGGGCGGTCTTGTGGAACAATGAACATCATCGGATCCGCAGGACGGACCACCGACTGCGGGCCAAGAATGCGCAGATCATAGACTACGCCCGCAACCGGCGCGCGGACCTCCATCCGGTCAAGCGACGTTTGCAGCGCATCGCGCTTTTGGGTCAGTTGCAATTCGGTCATTTCAAGATCGCGCAGCGTTGTCAGCGCTTCTTGCCGCCGCTGCATCTTCAGCCGCAGGATCTGGATGTTCAGTTCGGAAATCCGTTCCATGGCTTCGGCGCGGCTGGCGATCATTTCGCCGACCATGCCTGCAAGTCTGGCATCTTCCCGTTCCAAGGTCCGCACTCGGGTTGACTGGGCCAGCCCTTTTTCCAGCAATTCTTTCTGAACAGCTACTTCCTCGCCAATCAGGGTGGTCTGGCGATCCAGAGCGGCAAGTTGGGCGTCGATGCCGTCGATCTGGTTTCGCAATTGTAGCTGCTGCGCTTCAAGCTGTGAGATTTCTTGCACCTGACCCTCGCGGCGCATGTCAAACAGGCGTTGCTGGCCATCGACATAGCGCGCAACCGCGGCGTCGGTGGTAGATTGTTGCACCAGCGCAGGATCAAAACTTATGGTCGGCACGTCATCGCGTTCCGCTTCCAGCCGGCCACGCCGGGCCATCACCTCTGCCAACTGACCTTGGATCCCGCTCAACTCGGCCTCGGCAACGGTTGGGTCCAGTTCCATCAACACATCCCCGGCGGCGACGCGCTGGCCTTCCGTAACCAGGACCCTTTGCACAACCCCGCCATCAAGGTGTTGAATTGCTTGCCTATTCCGGTCGACGATCACCGTGCCATGCGACACAACCGCGCCGTCAATCTCGGTCATCGTCGCCCATGTGCCAAAGCCCGCGACCAAGGCAATGATCGACACACCGCCCACAAGCAGCGGCAGGCGTGCGCTGGAAAAGCGGGTTGTGTAGCCGACGGCGCTCATGACAGCCCCCCAACCGAAGATTTCCGAATGACATGCACATTCGCCAGCATTTCCGACATCACCGTCTCGCGCAGGCCCCAGGCCTTTCGCTGACCGTCTTCAAGCACAAGAAGCTTGTCGCATTCCTTGATCGCCGAGGGTCGGTGGGCCATGATAAGCACGGCATTTCCCGCCGCTTTCATCGCAACAATTGCCTGATTAAGCGCAAGGGACCCTTCGTTATCCAGGTTCGAGTTTGGCTCGTCCAACACCAAAAGCACCGGATCGCTGTAAAGGGCGCGCGCAAGGCCGATCCGCTGGATCTGCCCGCCCGACAGTTGGGTGCCGATGGTATGCACCGGCGTGTTATAGCCCTTTGGCAGCCTTAGGATCATTTCATGTGCCGCGGCCTTTCGGGCCGCAATAATCACCTTTTCATGGTCGAAGGTGCTGGCAAGCCGGGCAATGTTTTCAGCCACGGTCCCGTCAAACAAAGTGACCCGCTGCGGCAGGTATCCGATGTATTTGGCTAGCACATCCGGCGGGTATTGCTCCAGCGGCGCACCGTCCAGTTTGATCTTGCCAACACTGGGCGGCCATACCCCGGTTAGGGCCCGGGCAAGCGACGATTTTCCCGAGCCGCTTGGCCCGATG